>JBJOQZ010000001.1:0-20083 GCA_046049705.1 Candidatus Parcubacteria bacterium
CCAATGCAAGATTATTCACAAGTGCACCGATATGTTCTCGTCCGATTCGTATTGCTCGTTCAAAAATTTTAGGTATCGAAAGATGTGGTGCAGAACGCAATAATTCCTCAACGATAATAGCTTGCCCGATTGCAACATCATATAGAATTCCCAAGAGACCGATAATAATTCCTCCGAGCAAGAGTCCATATAGATCAAGCTCTCCGCCTGAATTAAAAACGAGGGTCACAATTTCATCTGAACTCACACCGGTAAACCGCATCACGGATATTGCATGCAAAGACATAAACCCTGTGATACAGACTGCACTAATCATCCCAATCACTGCCGCTGAAGTGGTTCGATTGAATCCATGTGTTACATATGACCCAAGGACAATAATAATTCCTGAAACGTACACAGATACAATGAGTGGTGAAAAACCAGCCACCAATTGTGGCAAGAAGAGATAGAAAATCACAAAGACACTGGCAAATAAGCTTAGAAGCCCCCGGACCCCCTGCATCCCACCGAACATAATCGTAAGGGCGATAAAGATACCAAGATATACAAGTATCCAATTCATTCGATATGCTTCAGCGGATGTATATCTCTTGACTCCATCTGCATATGTAGTGACTTGAACATATATCTTTTCATCAACCTGACTCTTGAGGTGATCATTTTCAATCAATACTTTCTTGCCAGTATCTGACCCCTCAAGAAGTTCAACTTCAATAGTTCTTAAGTTTTGTGTCACCGTCGTACCTGCAACAAATTCTGGCTTCTCACTAATCACTCTCTTGATTCTTGCAAGCACCAAATCAACTTGCTCAGTCAACACTTCAACACCTGATACCTGATATCTTTGGTCATGGGCCATTTTCCTGTCTTCAATTCGAGATTGCGTCACTTGAGAAAAAGCGATGAGTGCAATTAAACTCGCCACACAAACTCCAATCACCCAATACCAAAAGCGCTTTGAATGTTTTTGACTGTTCTTCCGAGGTTTTATTTCATGATGCGGATGATGGAGGTGCATAGGACAAGTATAGTTAAGATATGAGAGGCATAGGTGTATATTTACTTACACCCACCACAGACACCAAATACCTCAAATCGATGTCCTGTCACTTGTGAAAAAGAGGTGTCTTTTAAAATACCAGCTTTAACTTGATCAATAGTACATATATCTATACCTTCAATCTTGCCACAAGATGTACAAACAATATGGTGATGATGCGCACCTGCGACCTCAAATAATTCTGTGCGGCCTTGCAAAAATACACGGTGGACTAATCCTAAATCTGCATATAGCGAAAGTGTTCGATACACTGTCACAAGATCAATTTTTTGTTTATCATTTTTTAATGTCTTTTGTACTTCATCCGCTGAAACAGGTTTTGATAGTTTAATCAATGCTTCCGCAATCGCTTTTCGTGGCGGTGTGATTTTATACTTTGCTTTTTTTAATGCAGTTTCAAAATGGACATATATTTCGGATACGTCATGTTGGTGCCCGTGGGCATGGGCATGAGAACAATGTGCATGTTTTGAGGACTTAGATGGCATATTGAGTATATAGTATAGAATAACTCGCCTTATTGCAACCTATTTGCAATAAGATAAAGAGTGGTGTAGGATACCATTTGAACTAGATGCAAACGATTTGCATTGGGTGTTCTTTCACAACAACAACCAACTCATACTCGCCTTTACAGGCAGAGAAACCATTACCATGAAAATACTTGTCATTACCGGAGCACTTGGTGCTGGTAAAACCACACTGGTACTCAGTATCCTGACCGCCTTACAAGCATCAGGTATCGACACAAAAACCAGAATAGCCTATGTCTTGAACGATGCAGGTCTTCTGGTTGATGGCCAGGTCGCGAGTGATCGCGCCCAAGTCATCGCCATGACAAATGGCTGCTTCACCTGCGAAAGCCCACAAGAGCTCAGAGATGGGCTCGCAAGACTCAATGCAGGAGGTATCGAATGGGTTATCATGGAAGGATTCGGTGGTATTGCGGGAAATGAAACGCGTCTGTTCCTTGAATCTGTCCCCTACCCCTTCCACATCTTCACAGTGCTATCATATCAGCACCATCGCCAAGACCTGCATTGCTATGCAGATGTTCTCAAGAGCCAAGTACGCGCCGCCACCCTTGGTATCGGCATTACTAAGTGTCCTCCTGACGCAAGTCTCCTAGGTCTCATGGGTACTGGTGATCTCGATCAAATCATGGATTTCGTCTCGGTAAATAATAGTGGTGCATACACCACTACTTTACGCCAAGATGAACCGCCGCAGATTATCACTGATCTCTTCCAGATATCAGGTGTCGTATTGCCGGGTGTGCAAAGTCTGACGCCATGGATCACTTCTCACTTGATGAGGTTAGTGGGCCGTTGCAATGGTCATTGTCATTCTTGTGGCAATGACCATGGACACAAACATGATCATGCCTGTGGACACCATCACGAACATGACAGTGTCCATGGCACATTCTTCCCGTACTCATTTGCGCTCAAACCAGATACAACCCTCGAAGAAATCCAGTTGGCATGCTCCAACAAAGATTTTCTGCTGAGGGTAAAAGGTGCCGTGCAAGGCAATGGGTTCAATTGTGTCCACAGTACCTGGACTATTGGTGGAGATGATGATCGTCTGTTTGTGACATTTTACTCTTCAAAGAGGATCGATGTTGTGACGGATTTACCACTGCTCTCCACTCTGATTGCGCCGACCCAATCGCCAGATTCAAGTCACGAAGACCCTGGGTACCTCCAATCTCGTAAGGAGACTGGCACCCCTGAAGAGACTGTGGCACTGCTTCAGCAGATGTTGCAAGAACTTCCAACAGAACTAGTTCTCGTACAGAGTCCCGGAAGTGTGAAGCTCCGGCTTCTCACCCACCCTGAAACCATGCAGCGACTCAAGGATGGCATCGCACGCCGTCCAAGTGTCAAAGACGAATGGTTTCCAATCGTCCTCAAACACTGCATGGAATACTGGGTCAAATGTGTCCGGTATCTACAGGATCACGCTGACACACTGGAGCCTGGAGATATCGCGAGGCATAAACGTGAACTTACCGGATCTATGGTCTGGTGGACAAATCGCTTTACCGAAGCATTTGGCGATGAGTTGGTTGCCACGGTCAATTCGCTTGGCCTTGGTACACTGGCTGCCGAAGGTGCACTGGCACTTACCGCACTCAACTCTGAAGAAGATAGAGCGAAGTGGGAATGCGACGAGATCACAGAGGCGCTGCTTCACGGAATTACACATGGTGAAAATCGTGAATGTATTCTTGAAGCAGCACGACACTGCCTGAGTCTCGCAGACACAGATACCAAGCGTGTAAGCTGGGATGCTTCAGTGAAGATGCTCACTGATACACAGCCACCTCTCGCATAATCGAGGAAACATAGCATCACGCCGCGGCACTCACTCTCTCACCAAGCAGTGAGTGCCGCGGATTTCTATACATATACATATGCCGACTAAAGACATTATCAAAACTAGAATCGAACAAATTACCGCTGTGCATAGCGGTCTTTCGCATGCAAAAAGTATTAAGCCTACTCCAGTTATCAATGCACATTTTTCATCTCTTGTAGATATAGTGCAAAACAGTGACTCAGTTATTTCAAATAAGATTCTCAACAATCCTAAAATTAAAAAAATAAAAAAAGAATTGAGATCAATTTCAGCACAAGGTGAGTACGAACTCGAGCGAGCTTGGGCAGATGTATTGGTTCACTCAAAAGATATTTGGAGGGATATTGAACAATTTCCATATATCGAAAACTATAAGTCACTGACTGACTTTGAGATGAGTGACATAGATTCTTGTATTGCACACAATAAAAAGCATCGTGTACTCTTTATTGGATCTGGACCACTACCACTCTCCTCGATTTACATGGCAAAAAAACACAATCTCTTAATTGACAATGTAGAGATAGACTCATATGCACATTCACTATCACAAAAGATCATACATAAGCTGAAACTAGATTCTCACATCAATAATATTCACAGCGACATATTGGATATAAAAGATTTTTCAAAATATAACTTAATATTTGTAGCAGCTCTTGCTGGTGCTGATGAAAAAGAAAAAATGTCAATCATCAGACATATAAAACGATATAGTGCCAAAGGTACTCATATTATATTGCGTAGTGTAGTTGATTTGGGTAATTTGTTATATCCAAAGATTACTCCGGCGCACCTCAAAGGTCTTCAACTTATCAATTACGGGGTGGTTCATAGTGGTGTCATTAACAATATTATTATCACTAAAACATAAATACATGCCCTATTCTGAACAACCACATATTAGAGAAGCAGTTAATACCTTACTCAACCAATACCAACAATACAATCTCGCAAAAACTGAAGAGGAAAAAGATAGTATCGGTGATGCGATGAAATACAAAGATCCAATCATTTGGATGATGTATAAACATGAAGCATATATAAATACAGATCATGCAATTCAAACATTGAAAGATTTAAAAGAACATAGCATTGATCATGGGGGTATTTGTTCTAAACGATTTAGATTCATCCATACCTGGGCTAAAGAAAAATACACGCAAGATATACTTGATGATACAGTATTTAAACCTGATATCTCTATCGTAGATTTCTACAATAGCACCATCGTGCAGACACTAGTCAATGACCCGTCATGTATGGAAGCTTGGCAAAATCATGAGTTTTATACCCATAATGGAAAGGTGGCCAAATGGGAAAACTATCAATAAAATTTGCTATACTATTTCTATGAATACCTCTGAAACTATATTTAAAAGAATTATACGGCGTGTCGGACCATATGCCCTCTATATTGCTTTTATTCAAGGATTAGTCGCTTTTCTCGGTAGTATGTACTATAGCAATATAGCAGGATATCCACCTTGTAGCCTTTGCTGGTACCAACGCATTGCCATGTTCCCTCTTTGGCTTACCTTACTTGTCGGTATTTTAAGAAGAGATCAGTCTGTACATACGTATATCCTCATCCCAGCTTGGATTGGCTGGATTATTTCTCTCTACCACAATGTCTTGTACTATAAGTGGATTCCGGATACTTTTGCAAAATGCACAAGTGGAGTATCTTGCACTACAAAATATATAGAATACGCCAATTTCATCACCATCCCGTTTATGGCATTTGTAGCATTTTCAGTGATTCTTATTTCTATGTATATTCATAGACAATATCTCAAAATTCGCACGGTCTAGAACAATATAGATTCAGTATACATATCAACAAACAAACATCGAAAGTTTGGTATAATAGCAAGTATGAACTCAGAAACAAAAGTTATATCAATTATACTGGCAATTACTGCCCTCGTTATTATCGTTGGTTTATCATTGACTAAAAGCAATGGCGCTAAAAGTGGCATTGAACTTAATTCAAATATCTTGATTGCGTCTACTACTCCTATTCAGGGGAACAATAATGCTTCTGTATCTATTGTGGAGTTTGCTGATTTTGCATGTCCAGCTTGTGCCATGCTTCACCCCAATCTTACCGCCGCACTTGCACCGTATATAGGCGCAGAAGCATCATCTAGTACGAGTACTCCTTCTGTATCATATGCACTACGCCTCATCCCTATTCATGGCAATGATTCAATTTTCTCAGCCATGGCAGCGTTTGCGGCCGGAAAAGAAAATAAGTTTTTTGAAATGGGTTCAATCCTTCTTGAAAAACAAACAGAATGGGCAGGCAAACCTGAAGCCCGACAAAAAGAATTGTTTATTGGATATGCAAAGACTCTTGGTCTAAACATCCAATCATTTACTGCCCTCCTTGATTCACCTGATTTCAAAAAAGAAATTACAACTATACTGACAGCAGACAATGCTGATGCTGCAAAGATGAATATCGCCTCTACACCGACCCTAATCATCAATGGAACAAAAGCACTTGTTGGAGTACAGAGTACTGAAACAATCAAGAAGACTATTGAGACTGAGATAAAGGCTGCACAATTACAGTAGCCAAAGTTATCCCGATACAAGTGGTAAACTGGTGACCAGACACAAGCAAGCTCTGAGACAACCAAACCCTAATTTTGGCATTATCTGACTCATCTGCTAGTATATATCTGTATATTTATCATTAATTACATGTACTATTATGAAAGATCTCGCATCTGAATTTAAATCATTTATCCTTAAAGGGAGCGTAGTTGAACTAGCAATTGGTGTTGTCGTTGGTACTGCCTTCAATACTGTCGTTGATTCACTTGTAAAAGACATTATCCTTGGTGCCATTGCCACTGTTGCAAATCAACCTGATTTTAGTTCTTTTGCTTTCGGAGCTATCAAGTGGGGATCATTTGTTAATTCTTTGGTAAACCTATTGATCGTTGGATTCTCTGTCTTCATGACAGTCAAATTCTTGAGCAAAATTGGAGCTCTCAAGAAAGCAGATTCTGCTGAAGCTGGAAAATAATTCTATTGCGATACTCGATATCAAAGGAGTTAAATATAAAACACTGAGACATCGTTCTCAGTGTTTTATATTTGCATCTTTTGCTATTTGTGACCGGTATTTATATAACCGATTAACTTACTATGAACATATAAAAATTGTCATGCCAATACTACCCTGTCACAACTCCCAATAGCCATATTATACGCTCACTGTCTTACATCACATTAAGGTTCCAATTTATCTGGCTCCAAGACCAGTACTTCTCCAGACTTTTGCAAATCAACTGGCACTTGTTTTTTGCCAATCAATTTTCCAAAAATAACAGTAAGCGGTATTTTCTTTTGCAATGTTTGTAATACCTCTTCTAGCTCTTCATTCTTCAATATCTTTAATACCAAAATAGCTACAGCAATACCGATTATCCCGCCTGCAAATCCATGGAGAAAGACACCGCGAACAGTATCTAGATCAAACACTTGATCAAATACATTGAGACCAAGATATGCGAAGAATCCACCTATAACCCCTGCCCCAAGTGAACCAAGCCAAGACCTCGATGTTGCCTGAATAAGCAATCCTTTACTAAAATCTTTTTCGAATTTAAACCAAAACGCTACAGTGTTTACGATTGTACCGAGAGTATATCCAAGCGGGAGCATAAGAATTTCAACTCCTGGTATACCCTCTACCCTAAATAGTCGTGCAAAGAAATTTCCAAATGTAGGATCAACTCTATACCACATGATAAAGAGGACCGGGCTCACCACAGTGATGAGTGATGAAATAAGATTTATCACAAGCGGTTTCCTTGTCTGCCCTGCGGCATAGTATGCCCTAATAAATAAGAGCTCCAATGCTTGTCCGACAAGTGAAATCACAAATAAAGCCAAACATGCGGCGGTGAGTCTTGTATTGTCCCAATTAAAATTACCTGACCCAAGAACTGTACGCACAATCTGCGCGCGTAATACAATAAAGAGTGCAGCAATTGGTATAGACCAAAAAATAACATGTCTAATTGCGCCGACGATTTGAGCAATAAATTTCTCACGTTCCCCTCTTGCAAAATATGCAGATAAAGTTGGAAATGCAGCAAGTGCATAACTTACTCCCACGATTCCAAGTGGCACAGATTGAATATTGAATGAAAAACTAAGAATCGAGATAGATCCCACCGTAAGACTGGCAGCGAGCGCTGTAAGGACCACAAGCTCAATCATAGAAGCAGACAAGGTGAGGGTTCGAGGAATAGAAAGTGCAAATACCTCCTTGACCAATTTCCAGTCTATCTTCTGAGGAAGTGTAAACGAAGGCAATAATCCCTCTTTTTTAATAAATGGAATTTGAATGAGAAAATGAAGCACTCCACCAATAATTACGCCCCAGACCACACCTGAAATACCCATATATGGCCTCAAAAAAAACACCCCACCGATTATGGCTGCATTGTATACAATTGGTGAGAGTGCATAGAGTACAAATCGTTTACGTAATTGTGTCAGTGAGCCAAAAATATTTGATATACCTAGACAGATTGGTTGTAAAAGCAATAATCTTGAAAGTAAGATTATTTGTTCGATTGCTTGTGCATCACCGAGCCCTGAAAACAATGTACGTGTAAGTGATGGAATTAAGAAGAAGGCAATTGCAGAGACAACGATCATCAAAAGACTGAATGCATTGAATAGAGAATCTACAATATTTTTAACACGTCGCTGATCTCCTTCTACTTTATTGATAAAAGGAATAATAACTGAAATTGATACTAACGATGCAGCTGTGGCAAAAATCATATCTGGCACTCGGAAAGAGGCATAATAGATATCCAAAGTCAGTCCTGCGCCAAAAAAGTGTGCCAATGCGCGGTCGCGCACCAATCCAAGAACTTGTGCCAGAAGTGTAAAGAATCCAATCAAAAATGCCGCCTGATGGACACCACCGATTTCGCTATTGAAGAGTTTGAGGATTTTGGAAACCATTGAAACTATCTTAGCATAAAAAATGGCTTAAATTAAAGGTGAATAACCACACCTTACTTCGTCACTTCTAGGTCTATCCAATATACCAGTTTCATGATATAATTTATATGTATCAGACAATCGCTCGGCAAGGTATATGTATTTCTATCTTGAGAGAGGAAAGTCCGAACATGGCCAGTGCATTGAGGTATTGCGCTCCGATACATCGGATCAATACTAAGTACTGGAGTCTGGTAGTGGGTAATACCCATCTGAAACTGATTGTGGGGACATTTGTTTACACAGTCTGCTTCACGAGGTGCGAGCAGTGACGCCAAGCGCGAAAGCAAATGGCATCTCATACACATGTTTTACATGTGTATGAGATGAATCTCAGTAGTGATACCGAGAGTGAAACGGCAAAATCCTTACTTCCATGCAAGTCCGTGCTCTCTATCTTGGACAACCACGTGTATGTCTAATACTAGAGAGAGTGACGCAAAGAATTGCATAGTAATATGCAATCAAGATGAATGGTTGTCACTCAGATATACATCGCAAGATATGAATCTGAGAACAGAATTCGGCTTATCGATACATAAAAAACACCCTAAAGGAAACTTCGGGGTATTTTTTATTTTGAATGATGAAGCGTAGCCCTATATTTCAAGATGTAATTATAATATACAAAAACTTGATTATTTCTATAAATATGATATAATATTTGCAGTGTTTACGCCTCTCAGTACACACGGCAGTTTCAAGGCTCCCCTACCTGAATTGGGACCAGCTGCCTCTGAAGGCGGAAACTGTTCTTTGATAGAGAGAAAATCAGGGTGAAAGCCCATTCCAAAACAACAACCAGCCTAAAGATCAAATAGGTCCAAGGGTATAACTGAAAATGCAAATCGAACAAGTTCCTGGGCAATACCCAGATCCCCTTCACCAGAGGTTTATAAGCCACACTGGTAAAAATCACATACAGCTCCAATGTGCTTTCGGCGCATACAGGAGTTGGTACCTATGCATCATTATTGCCGTGCTTGGCAGCATGGCATTCAATGCCATGATATGGTGGAATCCATACTACCAGTTTGGACCATTGGTAAAAGTGGTTTCAATAATTGGTGCAGTCGGAATGATCTTCGTCACACGGTATGCATATGCACCATGTGGTGAGGATGAGTCAGTCTACAATGACTACCGCCGGATAAGGGAAGTCCTGCGAGAAATCGCAGGGTTCAGCTCATTCCAAATTGAAGGTCTGATGGAGGAATACTACCAGACCGACTCTAATGGAATCAGAGATGCACGTGGCCAGACCCACCTGTCGAAAGGAATCCATGAGCTACTGGTCAGGTACGCATTTCGCACCATGGCCGAGGAAGGTCGCGATAAGAAAAGACATGAGCACTGGCGAGCCAAGTTCGCCCAGACGTTTAGAGTTGCAGTCATGCTGCGACTCATTCCGCACTGGTACGAAACTGTCGAACTGCAGCAGAGCAGCAATGCCTGGGCCTTCTACCTCAACTCCAAAACAGTGGGAGAAGGCCGTGTTCCAGAAATGGATTGGGATATTATCGACAGAGCCGTCAAGGCACAACACGGTGCCACTACCTGACCTCTCTCAAATACGCGGCCGCACCCCTCCAGGGGGTGCGGCCTTTTGCTTTTAAAACGTAAAATATTCTTGGCTTTTTTCACCTACAAAAAAATCTACACTATCCCCTTTTTCCAATTTAAATTCTTTTGCCATACCACTCGCAACCTCAAGTACGTATCGCGCAAGTTCAGGTGAATCAAATGATTGTGGATATGTATCTGGTTGAACCGCATGTTCAATATGCACTATCTTTTTATCTGCATTGATCCAAATCATATCGATCGCAAAAGACATATCTTTCATCCAAAACGGATAATACGCATCTTGGTTAAAAACAAATAAAAGTCCAGACTTTTTTGACAATCCATCTCGGCCACTTAGACCAAGAGCATGTAAATCCACAGAGTCTGCCAATTGCACTTCAATTGCAAAATTCTTTTCAATAATAGAAAGTGTGGACGTCGGATAGGTATCGTATAAAGCGATTGCTTTCTCTTTTGCACTCTTGCCTTGTAGATCTAATATTCGCTGGGCAGCAGATATTTGTTTTGACACAGTCGAGACATGAGAAGCAATTGTCTCTGATCCACTTTTTGTATCTGTTAATATGTCTGTTTGTTCTCTCGCCTTCGCATCTGTCCCTCCGCTATCTGTAGACATAGTTGACTTACTTCCCTGTATAAAAGAAAAAATAATCCCGGCAATAAGGCCGCAAAGTGCTAAGCCGATTATTACAGAGATTATTTTTCGTCTATTCATGGATTTTAATCGTATACCTGCACCTATATACTTTGGTGCACTATATACCTTTCCCTACTTCGTAAGCTTTATGCAAGAAGGCATCAAGCTTTGCTTGCGGTGCCCATGTTTTTTTGTCCATAATTTTGAATGCACGCAATTTCATACCACAATACTCAATCACTGCAAATTTCCAAATTGACCAAAATGGCATAGCCATAAGGGTATATAACCATCGCTTACCATCACAAGTAATAAAGACTGCGGAGGTCTTTCCCTTGAGCAGACCTTCGAGCTTCCCGTCGACATACCGAAATGCAAAATGTGCTGAAATATTTTGATCGAGAAAGTTTTTGAGGATAGCTGGAGGACCAAGCCACCATAGCGGATGGATAAATACAATTTCATCTGCAGCAGTAATTTTCTCTTGAATTGCTGTTCGTGCAGGATCTGGAGCAATCTCTCGCGGTGATTCAAACCTAAGGAAATCTTGCTTTAAATCTGTTTTATATAGATCTAAGATTTCGACAGAGCCACCAACAGATTCCACACCCTTTTTATATGCCTCCGCAATCTGATGTGTAAACCCTTTTGAACTAGGGTGAGCTGTAATTACCAGTGACCTCTTTTGAGTATCTGACATGATAGATATGATAGTTAAGCGATTTTTGTTCCCTCAGTAGGAGCAGTCACTTCGCAAGTTGCATCACATCCACAAGTATCAGCACCTTTTCCTGTAAGTGCTTTTTTGGCATTTGCACATACTGTTTTTACATTTTCTGAAAGAAGAGCAAATACCCACATACCAATTACTGACCCTAAGATAGCACCGAGAATAGATGAGACGCTAAGTGCATTGAGTCCATATGCTACAGCTGGATTAAGCACTGCGCTCATGTTTGTACCTGAAAGAAGAAGTGAAGATACTATAATTCCACCAAAGAGTGAAATACCAACTACAAACCCACTCGCTGCAGCGTGTACACGGCCAGCCATAACTGCGGCTACACCGTATCCAAATATAAACATACCGATAACTTCAGCAAAGAATAATCTCCAAGAAAAATCGGTTGTCGCTGCTGCTGCAAGATCAACACCTGCTGCTTTAACAACCAAGATGGCAGCTGCTGCACCAGCAATTTGCGCAATGACATAATACAAAGCTTTCAATCCGCCGATTCGGCCTGTTGCAAGTGCACCGATAGTAAGTGCTGGATTTACATGGGCCCCACTCACATGTCCAAAACTATATGCAATGTACATCAAGGTGAATACAGCAAAGATAGTTGCAACCCAAGGATTAGCTCCTGTTGCTAGGATTAATACGAGCGTCAATACACATGTACCGATAGCTTCTGCAATGTATGCTTTCATAGATAAAAAAGAATTAGTTTGAATTAATAGATAGGTCCACTACGTGCGCCTATATGCTTATAGTATAGCACCTTTAGGGGCCATGTTTAAGCGGTAGACTATTACAGTTTTCCCCTTTTCTGTCTTTGAAATAACATCAAATACCACCCCTTCATTCTTAAGCAATGCCAATTTTTTAATTGGATTACTCATTTTTCTCCAAGTATAATTGCCGAGTTCACCGTTTGACTTTATTACCCTATGACAAGGAACAACAATAGGTTGAGGGTTTTTCCCAACTACTGTTGCAATTGCACGGACAGCTCTCGGTGTACCGATACGTCGTGCTAGTTCTGCATATGAAATTACTTGCCCTTTTGGTATTGCTGACAATGCAGCATATACAGAAGTACTTAATGGCGACATTGGTTTCAACAACTCTATATACTTATTCCCCAGCCTCTGAAGTATCACTTATCTTAATAGTGCCAAAGATTTGATCGAGTGCTTGTTTGAGCGAATCTTTTTCGCCTTCAAGTGCAATACCTTGAAAAAGGTAAATAACATCTTTGTCCTTGTACAATGTTGTCTGTGTTACTACAGACTGTCCTTCAACTAACTCCTTCGAAGTAAGGACTGCAAACTCATATCCATTTAAAACGGTTTTCTCAACAGTATACTCAATCACTTCCCCTGTTTTTTTTCCTGCTTCAAAATCTGGAACAAAATTTCGTTTTAATAGATCTAAAGCACTAAGGTCTTTCACTTCTTCTTTTGGTTCAAATCCGAGTATTGATATCTGAGGCATATATCCACTTTCTATAGAAGGAGAAGTGGTATCGGTGAGCACCGCAAGTGAACCATTCATGTCATTTGGACCCATATCAAGAAGGCGGCCCGGATAATCAAATGTCAATCCGAAACCAGAATACGTATGTGATTTAGTAAGATTTCCAGCACCTAAATCACTTCGGTATGCAGGAGCGTTTTTGATTGCATTCATCTCTTTTTTAATTGCAGCAATAACACTTGGATTCTTTACTATAAACATAGCCCCTAGGGAGAGGATGATGAGTATACATGCAACACCGATCCAGCTCCACACCTTTAGACGTCTAGGTATTTGGGCAATATCACTTGTTACTGTATCTGTTAACTCTCGATATAATTTAATTGCGTATGCGATAGATACACTAAACAAAACAAAAAACCCGACAAATGTTGGTATTGCGATTGCAATTAATAGTGGAACTTTAACCCACCATGATTTAATAAAAATAAGAATTGGAATGATAATAATTGCAGCAAGTGCAAATAATCCAAGTGAATATAGTATAGGATATGCAGTTTTTCCAATCACTCTCCAAAAGCGACCCTTAAAGAGTGCCTGTGAGTGTGCAAGTGCAGCAAACCCTCTCTTGCCATCGACAACAAAAGCAATAGTGGCAAAGCTGAGCACTGCTGCAAAATAAATACCCGGGATAATAAAGAGGATTAGTCCACCAAAAATGATAAGACTCATGAGGATGGTCATCCAAAAATACGCAGGTGTCATACGAATAAGTCTTTTAATAGAGTCCTTAAATGCAAATGGTTTATTTTCCAACAACTCATTGGTTGCTAGAGGTATAATCATATTTTGTATACAAGAGAGACCTATCGACCCAATAACAAAAGCAAAAAATAAAATACCTGCGATAGTATTGAACAAAATTGCGAGACCTGATACATGTACATTTTGAATAATGTGAACAAGGATACCTGAAATAAAAGGAGGTAACAGATTATTGTAAATATAACTCACAATTGCAAACCCTACTGAAATTACAACAAGTGTAGTCCAATGTGACTTGAAAAATAACCATGAGTCTTTAAATAGTTCTTTGGCTGGTTTCATATAGGTAAAAGTATAGCATAAATGCAAATCCCCCGACTTAGACACTGTCCAAGCCGGGGGGGGTGGCTACACTCTGCGCTTTTGCACAAATGCATTGCCTACATCGGCAACACTACGATATTGCCATTCAGAGAAAACTTCTCCCTGACGTAAAATACGGGCAAAGGCTTCTCTGCAGACATCCTGCTCTAGCAAAGTCCTCGTCAGGTTCGCAAACGCTACTCTATCTTCCAGGTTTGCATAGAAGGTAAATGCAGGGTGTTCATCTTCAGTGCCAACATCATCGATAGTCTCACAAATTACATCTGCTAGACCCTCTCTCGTGAAGATGTGAATTGGCCGCTCAAGCGAATGTACCGACCAATTATATTCACCTCTTCTGAAGGGCTGATTAATAATTCTGAAGTAGATTTGTGCGATATCGTCTTCAGTAAATAAACCAGCTTGCAAGGCACCACAAGTCTCAACGATGTCAAATGTTGGCCGCGACATGTATTTGCGAAGATAATTAGCATCAAGACTTGCACCTTCCGGTGTATCCCCAACTTCTTCAAACTCTGCCAGATGTCGATCTGTAGAACGGGCAATCAAAAAAGCACGCAAAGCGACTTGATTGATTGGGAAATCAGGGGTCCAAAATCTTTTCTTGATTCGCCTACGAGAAAACATACGTCTCAAGTCAAGATCAGTGTGCCCCTCCACACACCTAGTAATCACTTCTACTGAAAGACCTCCGACAAAGTCATTTGACGGCAGATCCCGTGCAACGTAAGTCTCTTCCATAAGTTCTCCTTTTCTATGTCTAAAAGACAGTTGGTGGTTGATATGTGATGGTTATTCACCATGAGCAGTCCTTAGGGAACTACATTCTAAAACATAATATGTAACAAAATATAGAAAAAAGCAATTCCCTTTGTATATCATCGGTGTGAACGATTTGGCGACCAATTTTTAATACAATATTCTAAGCAAACAATACTTAGCCCAGATGGACCAATCTTAACTCAGCTTTACACTCACGGTACTGAGGGCAAGCCAGCTCTACAAGCCCCCAAAACCCCGCACCATGATTAAACTCCTTGAGATGGCATAGCTCATGGACGATGACATAATCTGAAAGATGCGTCGGTATCACCCCTAACTTCCAGTGAAAATTTAAGTTCCCTTTGCTCGAACAACTCCCCCATCTTGTTTTGCTATCTCGAATCGCAATTCTTCCACTTGGCTTAAGATCAATCCCAAGTTTTTGATACTTTTCAATAAAATATTTGACGCGGTCTTGGACCAAGAGCCTGGTCTTTTCTTTCTGTGCCAGATATTCTTTTTGTCTTGTTTGAGACTTCTTAACCCGTGTTTTTTTGACTTTCAACTTTCTTCGAAATGATGTCGTACCTACCCGGTACCCTGTTCTTACTTTTGTCTTTCTATGCGAGATACTTCCCAATCCAATCTTTGACGCACGGGCTACGTCTAACACTTGATCAACTATCTTATGCCAAAGAAATTGAGACATGATTATGTGCTCGAAGATTATTGTCTTTTTTCAGTCTCAATAGCCGCTGAAGTCTCCTTGAGAGTAGCCGGAGGAACGGAAGCTGCAACGGAAGTGGGAGTGGACATAGGAGCAGAAGTACCGACAGTTAGAACAAAGATAGCAACATAGAATAAAAGTCCCCATGCACATGTAGGAAGCCCAAGTACAAATGATCCGATTCCTTCTGCAAATAATTTTGGTAATTCTTTGCCTGTAAAATATCCGGCAAAAAATATTCCCAATCCTGAGACTGCTATAAGTGCCATCCGAATACGCGCAGACTTTCTTGTCACAAAAAACACCGACAAAATTGCAAGCGCTAAGTACATGGCAAATCCAAAGTAACATGCAGGTAATCCCAAGAATATCGGACAAGTCTCCCCAAGTGCACATGTATTGCTAAAAAATTTTACAGCACTAAGAAAACCTGAAAAGAGAAGTCCTGCAATCGAAAGTATAAGAATAGATATATGTTTTTTCATAGTATGAAGTGAAATATATTACCAATTTAAATAGGTAATAGTGAGTTGTAAAGTTGTGGCAAACATGACCCATAATACATATGGGATATTTGCATATGTAATCCATCTAGCATGGGGCCAGATTGCAATCAATGCCCAAATCAATGTCCCTAGTACCAGCACGATATCGATTGCAGCGAGCAGATTACTTTGCAGACGAAACTGGATCGGAGTAAAGATGAAATTAAAGAAAAGATTGAGAATAAACGGCAATGCTACTATCCATGGAATCTGCTTTTGATATGCCATCATAAATACTTTGCCGAATGAAATGACGATAATCGCATAGAGCACAGTCCATACCGGACCAAAGAGAAAACTTGGCGGTGCCCAAGTCGGTTTGATAAGGGTTTGGTACCAAGTATAAGTCTGATTCATATATAGGTATTGTAGCATGTATACCCGTAGAACAACTTCGTCTATACTATGTATGTTGTATCGATAGATATTGACATATGTATATTCTATGATATAATATACTATATAGTTCTTTACAAGTGTATTCAACAGAGTAGCTGATCAGGTGAGCTTGTTTGGTATCCAGCCATGTGTGACCTTGGAAGGTCATAGATGGCTGGATCAACCAACCAGCTTAATATCTTGAAAAAAATCATTCCACACACCGGACCACTCAAAAAAGAAACTGTGAAAATCAGTCTCCGTCTTCCCCCTGGAAGGCCGACTTGCCCACAAATCGCGGCGGCACCACCCCCGGCAGCGCACAAGTTCGCTAGTCAATTTCGACAAGGGGCCCAGGGGGCTGTCGGTAGCATGAACTACGATCCGACCAGGCGTTGGAAAAATGAGTTCATGACACTCCTGCCTGCTTTGGTACTTTGCACCATTTGGGCATCACTGGTATGTCGAGAAATCCTGACAACCAGCGCAACAAGCCATGCGGTGTTTGCGATGGCACACGCCGTCGCATTCGTACCCTTTATGGCCGTATTGATACTCATGGTCTGCCTGGCGAGCAGCATCATCAACCACAACCGGAGAACGACTGCTGCTTAGCGCAGCCACTCTTCGACCCACCGTCCCCTCCCCAGGGGCCGGTGGGTTTTCGTTTTCTTATGTTTTTGTAAATAGATGTAAATAATTTACGCGATACAAAACACATGTATCCATAAACTACCACCCACCACTTGCACCACCTCCACCTGAAGAACCGCCGCCAAAACCACCAAATCCTCCACCACCACTTGACCATCCACCACCATGCCCGCCTGAAGACATAAACCAAGGCCGAGTTCCACCTGCCTTAAATGCCTTATATGATTTTGAAACATGGTAATCAATGAGAAGACCAAATACGACCAGGACGATAGTTGAGATAATGCCGATTGAAAGTCCTGCAAAAAAGAGTATGGCAATCCCGACCAATCCACCGAGTACCCCTCCATGCCACCACGCTTTTGATTTTGCTAAGATAGAAGTAATCAACTGAAATAGCACGATTCCAATTACGAGGAAAAATTCGAAAGCACTAAAAATGATATTAAGTGCTTTTTCGATAAAGCCAGCGAAGCCTGTGCGACTTTTTGCACTGGCACTACTCACAACTACTACTTCATCTACTACTGCTTGCTTGATTGTTTCGGCGCCGGCTTGAACTCCCTCAGCGAATTGACCATTTTTAAATGCTGGAATAATAACCTTGTCGATTATGTATTTTGATTCTGCATCTGTGAGTGCCCCTTCGAGTCCATACCCTACCTCAATTCTGACTTTTTTATCTTCAAGTGCGATAAGGAGCAAGACACCATTGTCGACACCCTCTTTCCCAATCTTCCAATCTGCAAATAATTCATTTGCATAATTTTCAATCGTATCTCCAGAGAGTGTTGGTATAGTGACTACAGAAATTTCATGAGTCGTCTGCACCTCAAAATCTTTGAGACTTTGTTCGAGCATTTGTTTTTGTTCAGCAGTGAGGATTTGTGCAAAATCATTTACAAATCCAGTTGGTGTACCAGGGTTTGTGTATGCATATGCATCTGTATGCACACCTATAACTCCTGCGGAAAAAACCGCGAGACCTATGACTAGAAGACTGGAATAAACAAAAACACATACGGAGTGAACTATACGACTCATCATATGTGTTTTCATATTGTATATATTTAGACTAATGCAGGACTAGAATTTAACCTGGGGAGCAGTAGCCGCTGCTTCATCTGCTTCAAAATAATTTCGTGCGTCGAATCCAAGGATGCCAGCAAAGATATTTGTAGGGATACGTTTAATAGTGGCATTGTATTCTTGTACAAGATCATTGTATCTTTTTCGTTCGACACTGACTCGGTTTTCTGTACCTTCGAGTTGCGCCATAAGTGTATTTACAGTATCTGCAGATTTAAGTTGAGGATAATTTTCCATAACGGCAATCAATCTTGCAAGTGATCCTTCAACTGCATTTGCTGCTGCAGCTCGGTCTTCTGGAGTACCAGCATTTGTATATCGAGTCCGTGCTTCAGCAATTGCTCCGAATACATCTTTCTCTTGTGACATAACACCCTTTACTGATTCAACTAGGTTTGGAATCAAATCGAGTCGTCTTTGATATTGAGTTTCGACTTGTGCCCACTGCCCATCGACACTTGTATTGAGACCTACTAAATTATTGTAGATAGATACACCAATAAGGAGTAAAACCACTACAATACCAGCGATGATAAGAATTGTTTTTTTCATACGTACTATTTTAGCATACAACTAATCAGTACATCTACAAGAAAGCTCTTGCCATCCTCCCCCATCTTCTACAAGAGGTATGCCTACTTGCTCAAGCATATCTGCTGCAACCGCACTCCTTCCGCCGCTAGCACAACAGACATATATAGTCGGAACATCCTTATATGTCTCTGTGCAAACTTCACGGTATGTTTTGATTTGAGATACCTCCTTCATTAAATATGGCAATGGAATATTCACAGATCCTTCAATATGACCCTGTGCATATTCTTCAGGCATTCGCACATCGATGATGAGCGCTGGTTTTTGTTGAATAGTAATTGTCTTCATAAGTAAATATCTAGGGTTAATCTCCGAAGAAACAATTTTTTTGCATACTTGATATACTAACATAGCCATGACTCATCATTCAAAAAGACATATCTCGGCTCGAGACGCGCTTCGTACTATTTTAAATATTTCTATGTACATACTTTTTGGCTTTATTGCCCTAATCCTCTGTGTAATGCTTATTATAAATCTATTTACAAAACCCTCGCATGATCGAGACTGGAATATAGATCAAGCAATACTTCCTTCTGTCCGATTTGATTCGGAGAATCCAGACATAGTCACCATCTCAGATATTCGTAACTTCCGATATAGTTCCACTACGGCATATGAAATTGCATATTATGACAAGACATTTAATCTGCAGAACTTGGAGAAGGTTTGGTATATCGTGGAGCCATTTTCTGGCATCCCAGGTTCAGCACATACAATGTTGAGTTTTGAGTTTATACACCCTGAGACAGATACATCATCTACCTCTACATCCGCACGAGATTTTGTATCTATCTCTGTTGAGATTAGAAAAGAAAAAGGTGAATCATTTCATCCGATAAAAGGATTATTTAATCAATATGAAATCATGTACGTCATCGCGGATGAGGAAGATGTGGTGAAATTACGATCAAATTATCGAAAAGATTTGGTATATATGTACCCTGTACGTACCGATAAAGAAAAAGCTCGTGCATTGCTTACGAGCATGCTTACTGCGACACAAGCACTTCATGATACTCCGGAGTTCTATAATACTATTACGAACACCTGTACCACCAATATTGTGTCGCACGTAAACAAAGTGACACCTGGCCGTGTGCCATGGCTCAATCTTGCTGTACTATTCCCTGCCTCTTCAGACAAACTCGCACTTTCACTTGGATTACTCGACACGAATCTTCCACTTGAAGAAGCCCGTAAAAAGTTTTTGATAAATGAACGGGCACTAGAGTTTAATGGCACAGAAACACTAAAAGATTTTTCTATAAGAGTGCGTGAGTTTTAGTCCACA
>JBJOQZ010000002.1:0-4822 GCA_046049705.1 Candidatus Parcubacteria bacterium
GGCAAAAAATTTAGCCCGCCTTTCGGGCGAACCTTTCACATAGGTAAGTATAAGGGTTTTTGGATGGTAGTCAACTAGTGTTGGCTATAGCCTCATAAGGTCAATAATATGGCTATGCAATAGATTTATTGTGTGAATGGTATTGACAAAATATAGATTTAGGTGTATTATATTTATGTACACAGTACACAATCCAGTCAAACTACAAACTCAGATACTCAACAAATGCAACAAACTATCTTTAATCCAATCGAAATCAAAGGAAATTTAATCTTGGTTGTCCTCAGAAATCTAGACGACGGCCGCTTTGATAAGTTGATTTCCAGCCTGATAGACTTCCTGGAGACAATCAGATATCTCACAAATGAATCAGCATCAGAGGCTTTTAGTACCCTGTTCGATCTGATGAATGTGAATCGTGACCTGTTGGCTCTTCGTCACCATCTCGCTGAAGACATCCAGCAAATCCTAGAAGCGGAAATCCCTTGGATAAACCGCCCTAGCGCAAGCTAATCACTTGCCCCCCCATACAGAAGGCACCCGCCCTGTACGGGGGCTTTCTTTTTATATACGTAAATATACGTACAAATAATAATCTCACGAAACGATAGTGTATAAAAACAATAAAATACTTTTCAACATTTTCATAACTAAAATTCAACATCAAAATCAAATAAATAGTTTATACTATAGTCATAACCCAATTGTTTTGTGCATTTGCATATTTGATGTGATGCACATGTACTTGTATACCTTTACACCTTATGTTCATCGAATCATCCCAACTCAAACAAGCATTACTCGAAGCTGGACTTGCGAGTGCGAGTGATCTTGATATTGCATTTCAGACGGCGCAAGATAAAAGCCAAGAGGTCGGTGAGATTTTAATCGGAGGAGGAAAAATAAATGAAGATGATTATCGTCGAGTTATGGCACATGTACTCGGCGTGCCATTTATAGATCTAAAAAGCCAAAAGTTAGAATTTGAAATCCTTTCTCTTATTCCAGAACCAATTGCAAGAAATCACAATATTGTTGCATATGCACGAAAAGGAGAATCGCTTGAAGTAGCGATGCTCGACACAGACGATCTTTCTGCTATAGATTTTGTTAAAAAGAAAACTGGTCTAAAGATTTTGCCAAGACTTACAAATACAGAATCAATGAAATCTGCATTGATTCAATATCAAAAAACACTCAAGGCAGATTTTGGAGATATTATTCAACAAGAAGCGAGTAATCTTAAAGTAAAACAAGAGGCTGGAGATGAGGCGAGTGGGGAAGATCTCAAGAAACTTGCTGAAGATTTGCCGGTGGTACGTATCGTGGACACACTCCTCAAGCATGCTGTGCTTCAAGACGCATCTGATATTCATATTGAGCAAATGGAAATGGAAGTGGTGGTGAGATATCGAATTGATGGAATACTCCATGATGCCATGGTGCTTCCGAAACAAGTTGGTGCAAGTATCACAGCGCGTATCAAAGTACTTTCAAATCTAAAGTTGGATGAAAAAAGACTCCCTCAAGACGGACGATTTAAGATTGAGCTCAATGGTGAGAAAGTGTCATTTCGTGTTTCTATTCTGCCAACATATTATGGAGAAAAAACTGTGATGCGACTTTTGCGAGAAGCAGTATCAGGTTTTTCACTTGAGAAACTTGGATTTCATGGAAGGAATCTTGATATTATTCATGAGGCATGCAATCTCTCAGATGGACTTATTTTGACAACTGGCCCAACTGGTTCTGGTAAAACCACAACGCTCTATACTGTACTTGATATTTTGAATACTCCAGATGTAAATATTTCAACTGTAGAAGATCCTGTCGAATACCAGATGAAGCGAGTAAACCAAACTCAAGTTAAGCCTGAGATTGGATTTACATTTGCCTCAGGACTTCGTTCGCTCCTTCGACAAGACCCAGACGTTATCATGGTGGGAGAAATTCGAGACAATGAAACAGCGGCTCTTGCAATCAATGCAGCACTCACTGGTCACTTGGTACTTTCCACGCTTCACACTAACTCAGCAGCCGGAGCAGTGCCTCGTCTTATCGATATGCATGCCGAGCCATTTCTTCTTGTATCGACGCTTCGTGTGATTGTGGCGCAGCGATTGGTACGTAGGCTACATAGTTCAAAAGAAAAATATATCCTCACAAAAGCAGAGATCGAGTCTGTCTCAAAGCATATTGATATGGATAAAGTATTACATGCACTTCGAGAAGAAAAGATTGTAGGACCAAAGGATGATTGGGATACTATTCCGTTTTATAAACCAAAAGCAGATACAGAGTCTGAAGATGGATACAAAGGACGTGTTGGTATACATGAAGCACTTAAGATAAGTCCTACGATTAAAGAGTTGGTAATCAAAGGTGCAACAAGTGATGAAATTGAAAAGCAATCTCGATCTGAAGGAATGCTTACTATGTTTGAAGATGGTATTTTCAAAGCTGCACAAGGGTTGACTTCAATCGAAGAAATTCTCCGTGTAGTATCAGTTGAATAACATATGAAATTTTCATATACCGCAATAAATAAAGATGGTACTAGATATACAGATGTTTTAGAAGTGGCTGATAAATCAGTGTTTTATCAGGAATTTCGAAAAAAAGGCGATGTCTTGGTCTCAGTTGAAGAGAAGCGAGAAAAAAAAGCATTAACGATAAATATCTTACCCCAGCGAATCAAGCAGATGGATAAAATTGTATTTGCGAGAAATATTGGGAATATGCTTGAAGCTGGCTTGTCACTTTCACGAGCCATAAATGTGATGGAGAGGCAGGTGACAAATAAAAAGATGAAAGAAACCTGTACAGCGCTCAATAACTCTATTTCATCTGGTAAAAGTTTCCATGAATCACTTCTTGAACATCCTAAAGTATTCAATACACTCTTTGTATCAATGGTAAAAGCCGGAGAAGAATCTGGTAATCTAGCTGATTCACTCAAACATATCGGCAATCAGATGGAGAAAAGTTATTTGCTCGGGAAAAAAGTGAAAGGTGCCATGATGTATCCTGGGGTCATTGTCTCTGTCATGATTATTATTGGTATCCTCATGATGATCTATGTAGTGCCCGCACTTACAAAGACATTTACTGATTTAAAAGTAGAACTTCCTGCATCAACAAAGTTTATTCTTGGACTCAGTAGCTTTTTGAAGAATTATTCACTCCTTGCTCTTCTTATGGCAATAGGAGGTATTGTTGGTTTTATGTATGCATTGAAGACAAAGGTAGGTAAAAGATCCTTTGATTTTATTATTCTCAAACTTCCAGTTATTTCGGTTATCATTAAGGAGACAAATGCTGCGTATACAACTCGAACGCTTTCTTCGCTTTTATCAGCTGGGGTCGATTTGCTCCAAGCGGTGCGTATCTCTGGTGAAGTGCTTCAGAATTCATATTACAAAGATGTCATGTTGGAGACTGAAAAAGTCGTTGAAAAAGGTGAGGCACTTTCTACAGTATTTGAAAAAGAATCAAAACTATACCCTGTCTTTGTAGGGGAGATGATAAGTGTTGGTGAGGAAACTGGCAAACTCGCCTCAATGCTTGTAGGGGTAGCTAGTTTTTATGAAAATGAAGTCGAACAAAAAACAAAAGACCTCTCGACCATAATTGAGCCCATACTTATGGTGGTGATTGGTGGTGCAGTAGGGTTCTTTGCAGTATCAATGATTACACCGATGTACTCAGTGATGAATAATTTGTAAAACTAATTCACTAGAACGCAATACATGAAATCTTCATCAAAAATTAAAAAGCATGGATTTACACTTATTGAAGTCATCATCAGTATCAGTATTATGACCATATTGCTCGGTATCTCTATGACTGTATTTCGAGCGCTTACAGATCAGCAAAGTCTTGATCGAGATGTAGAGACGGCTATTTCATATTTATTACGTGCTCGAAACCAGACAATTACGGGGGAAAACAATAGTACATATGGAGTGTACTTTGCGTCCACATCAGTTACTCTCTTTGAAGGCACCTCATATGCCGCAGGCTCTTCAACGAACCTAGTGTTCAATTTCAATAATCGTTCATATATGTACTCTATTGCACTTGCTGGAGGTGCAAATCAGGTTTACTTTAAGAAAATTTCAGGTGCACCTCATGCAACGGGTACTATTACATACCGATCGAGCGGCATGACAAATAAACAAAAGTTGATTCGGATATATGCAAGTGGATTAGTTGAGGTACAATAGTATATAGGTATATATGCAATCAATTCAAAAACATTTCAGTGATAAGATACAAAAAGGATTTGGGATGGTAGAAATTATTATTGCTTCTGCAATTATGGGTGCGGTTATAGTAAGTGTCATTAGTGTGTATCACTCTCTCGCCGAAATATCTTTGCAAAATACACCGCATGTCCAAGCTGCTTTTCTCCTCGAAGAAGGGGTAGAGGTCGTGAAGGTGCTTCGTGACACTTCATGGTCAAGTATTGCATCTTCTACTGTTGGAACCACATATCAATTTAGATGGAATCAATCAAATAGCACTTGGACAACAACAACCACTCCTCAAGTTGTAGATATATTTACACGCACAATAATATTTTCAAATGTAAATCGAGATGCAGATTTCAATATAGTTTCGACAGGGGGCACTTTGGATGCAAATACGAGAAAAGCCACTATTCAGGTTTCATGGCGTACTGATAAGGGAACAACAACAAAATCAGTAGATACATACATATTCAAAACATTTAATAATTAAGCACAAATGAAACATAATGTAGCGTCACATAAAATAAGAGGAGGACAAAAAGGTATGACCTTGGTTGAGCTTGTGATTT
>JBJOQZ010000003.1:0-8278 GCA_046049705.1 Candidatus Parcubacteria bacterium
TGCAGGTCTTTTGCTCGATAAAAGCGGCCTATCACACAAGCATGGATTAAAATCGTTTGGTGGAGTTATCGATGCAGGATATCGTGGAGAGGTACACGCAGGAATTATGAATCTCGGAACCCTCCCTTATACCCTCAATGCTGGTGACAAGATTATCCAGATGCTTATCATGCCAGTGGTCCGCGTGGATATCACAGAAACCGAAGAACTTTCTAATTCAGATAGAGGTGCTGGTGCTTTTGGAAGTAGTGGGAAGTAAACGTCCCTACTGATCCCTTTATCTAAACACTTTTCAAAAACTCCTCCGTATCTTTAGGGTTAGTTTTTAGTTCCTTAGAAATACTCCATATCAAATCAAATTGGGCTTTTAGTAATTGAGAAAAATCTTTACTACTGATAATAAATCCAAACCCTTCTTTTCTTGAAGATACGATTGCTACTTTATCTGCATAATTCCAATACCCCATATCCCATATCATTTGCTTAGGTGCAATTCTAATTTCTCGTTTAAAGGCCTTACCCGCTCCTAAGGCAGGTTGATCTTTAAAACTTACCGCTCGAGCCTTTGGCCATATCGCTTTTATATATATATTTTTTCTTATTCTTTGGCGATTGTGATTTTCAAAATATTCTTTACCCAAGACAGCGATCATCTCACTTATAGGAAACATAGATTGAATTTCAATATCTTTATACCACAATACATCATTGAGAACCTGTCTCACACCCTCCTTACCAGTGTAAAATTTTATTTTGGGCATAAACGACTCCCCTTGCGTCAGCAGAGTTGGAATCAACTTCTCAAGCTTCTTTTTTTCTATTTCAAGGGTATGAATTTTATCCTCGAGTATTTGAGGTATCTTTTTCACATCGTCGACACAGAATACTTTCTTATCATTTTTTATTTGCTCTATCACAAGGCCATGGTTAGACAATGACTTTAAATTATCATATACAGATGGCCGAGGTATATTTAAGTTCTCAGCAATTTGCCTTGCAGAAGCTCCATTGCATTCGAGTAAATATGAATAAATGCGATGCGCAGGACCAGTGAGTTGTAGTTCATTAAAAAGTGTTTGAAGCATGCGTGTGGATTTTTGTCGATTTTCGACGACATATTTACAATAATCTACAAACGTACTAGTGTCAATTCTGGAGGTTCTCCATATGAAAGCAACGTATACACCAATCGGAATTGTCATTCTGGCAATTATCACCCTATTCACTTCACCCCTGCTCTACGCAGACAACCAAAGTATAGCCCCGGCGAATAACCAATCTGACCCTGGGCCACATATAAGTCTTTCGTTCGCCGTTCACGAACGATATCTGGCCAATCGCATTAGTCGTCAACTCAATGATGAACCGAGCCTGTGGACCCAAGCAAATATAAAGTGGAATTCTGGTTGGTATGCCAACTGGCTCGAAATCCACGGTCTCAATGACTCCACTTGGTCAAACAACAGTGCCGATGAGACGCAAGTTACCATCGGTAAAAACTGGAAAGTCTGGGATCTGGATATCAAGGCTGAGGCCACTCTCATCAATATACATCCAATCAGTGCTTGGTTTGAGCATGATCGTCTGTCGGTTGATGTATATGTCTCCAAGCCGATTTCACTGTCGGCCAAACATACTATCACCCCAGAATTGAGGTTCATCTGGTTCGCAGACACAAGCGATATTGAGTCTGGGGTGCCGATAGCTATGTTGAGCGTAAATCATACATGGAAGCAATTCTGTGGTCGCAGTGATCTATCGCTCAAGACTAGGCTTACTGCCAGTTGGGATGGTGGCCTATATGCCGATGATGCATCTGTGGTCATGGGACAATTTGACACTAGTCTCAATTGGAAGATTAGTGCGCAAGCTTCCCTGCAGGCGGGCATTAAATTGTTTCAGCCTTTCACCCACAATGTATCAGATGGTAGAGACGGATTGCGCAGCAGTTTTTACGTTGGCACATCAGTCTCGTTCTAGATCCAGAATACGGATTGTACCCCTTCCTTGTTGAACATGAGGAAGGGGTTCACTTTGTATCACCTCTCACCATATACCTCCAATACAACCTCACTAAATCTATTGAAATCCTTGGTATATCTTTCACACCAAGTGTACTTCCTGAGATATCATTCCACACTACAGGAATTTCTTTCACAATATACTGTTGTTTTTTTGCCAATAAGAAAAGTTCTATTTCAGAGACCCAGCCAGTAGTTGAAATACGTCCATACAAACTTCGCGCGGCAGTAGTCTTAAATAATTTAAATCCATTCTGTGAATCTGTCACTGGTAGGTTAAATACTTTGCGCACAAATACATGAAAAAGATTACCGAGCACCTGTCTCATTATTCCTTGTTTATGTGCTACAGATGCCCCCTGTATTCTGCGTGAGGAATTTATAATATCAACCTCAATATCAGAATTACGTCCTAGAACCCGCACCATATCTGATACAAATTTGATATCAGTAGCATTGTCGGCATCCATCACCAATACGTATTCATATTTTGCTTGCTTTACCCCCTCTCGCACTGCACTTCCTTTACCTTTTGGTGCATGCAACACTTTCATATTGAGGGGCGAATGTTTTATCAATTCTTCGAGAACTTGCGTGGTATTATCACTTGATCCATTTTCAATACAGATAACCTCTACTTGTTCAAAATCTTTTGTGCCACTTGTATTAGATACAAAAAACTCCTCCAATCGTCTGATTGTGGTCTTTATTCTTTGTGCTTCATTGTAGCAAGGGATAATGACTGAGATGTCCATGCTCATCATCATATCAATTTATTCTACTAATATAAAACAAAACACCGAGACTTGACCCGGTGTTTTGTTTTATAGGATTAAGGGCAAAACTGAGTATTTGATACTACCCAATCACCTCTACCCCAAGTGATCGACATGTACCTTCAATCATCTTGATGGCACCTTCGATATCTTTTGCGTTCATGTCTACCATCTTTCGTTCTGCAATAGCTCGAACTTGATCTTTTGTAATCTTCCCTACTTTCTTAGAGTTTGGATGACCAGAACCAGATTCGATACCAATAGCCTTTTTAACAAGACTTGCTGCAGGAGGAGTCTTGAGGACGAAATCAAATGTTCGATCTTCGAAGACTGAAATTACTACAGGGATAATATCATTTCCGAGTGGAGCTGTAGCATCATTGAATCGTTTTACGAATTCACCGATGTTTACACCTGCCTGACCCAAAGCAGGACCTACTGGTGGAGCTGGGTTTGCCTTTCCTGCAGGAATCTGCAGTTTGAGCGATTTAATTACTTTTTTAGCCATATAAATTGTGTTGATTGCGATTAAATTGTCACTTTTGTCACTTAGATCCTCAGGGTCCATACCCAAGGTACTGTAGAAGCAGTGGGGTTATAGTACTGATTTTTAGGAGTTTTTGCAAGGACCGATAAACCTCGCTCTACCTATTACACCAAGAACTACACTCGTCGAATTTGCAAGAAATCCAATTCAACCGGAGTTTCTCGTCCGAACATAGAGACGAGGACACGCACTTTACCGCGCTCATCATCGACTTCTGCCACTTTACCTTCAAGGTCTTTAAACGGACCGTCTGTAATATTGACCAAATCCCCTACTGTGAGATCAGTAGTATGCTTAATTTGTTCAGAATTCATGTTCTTGAACAATTGCTCAATCTCTTCTTTAAGGAGTGGTCGTGGAGTATTTCCTGAACCTACAAACCCTGTTACTCGAGGAGTGTTTCGTACTACATACCATGAATCATCAGTTACAATCATGTCTACGAGCACATATCCAGGATAGATCTTTTCCTCTTCTTCAACTCGTTTCCCTGCTTTGATTTTAATCTTCTTTTCAGTAGGGACTACGACATTAAAAATTTTATCCTCCATAGTAAGAGATTCGATTCGTTGCTTCAAATTTCGAAGTACAGCATTTTCGTATCCTGCATAGGTATGTATTGCATACCAATTTCTTTCTCCAGCTACTTGTTTTGACATAGTGGTTTTTAGATTAAAAATGAATAATTATGAGATAAAGATATTAAGAATCTTTGCAAACAAGGCATCGAGGGCACCAAGATAAGCTGCCATTACAAGAGAAATCACTATCACAAGTGCAGTATAAGCCAATGCCTGCTTTCGAGTTGGCCAGCTTACATGCTTCATTTCTGAAGCGGTATCTTTGAAATATTGTTGTATTGCCATGTTTTTGTATTTAAAAACACCCCTCTTGGGGTGTTTTTATGGGTAATAACTATATTTTACCTGATTTTATGTATTTGTCAAAGTAAGAATATATCTAGCATCACTCTTTTTCAAGCCTTGTTTGACCCTACTAATCTCGAATTTCAAATGTAACAGACACTCTTGATTCAATTTTAGCTTCACCAGTAGCAATTTCCGGACTGATTGCTGCATCCTTATATTGAGCAGACATCATTGCACCTTCATACATAGGTGCCATACCTCCTGTCTCTTCATAAAATGACGCCACTTTTCCAAGACGCACACCAAGTGACCGAGCAATCTGCTCTGCCTGAGCTCGTGCATCTGCGATTGCAAGCTGTCTCGCTTGCATCTTAAGTGCTTCAGGATTGTCTATTGTATTTACCATATTTCCGACCCTAACACCTGCTGCGGCTAGACCTGTTAAAACATCTCCCGCTCGAGATGGATCAGTTTCAATGTTTCGAACCTTTACTTGCACTGAGTGTGTTGTCTCATATCCAACAATTACTTGTTCATAGTTATTACATGGAGCCATAGGTGCAATCATGGTTGCAACCTCAGGGGCTAGACTAGACATCACTTTAACATCCTCTACTTCACAAGGTCGCACTTTCTGATCATATGTTGGATATGTATCATATGACAAAGTTGAAATATCTTTTTCGTTTACACCTTTAGATTTGAGGTATGCGAGTGCTTTATTATTTTGTTCTGCTGCAACGCTTTGTGCTTCAGTTGCAGTCTTCCCTTTTCCATAAGAAGAGAATGTGAGAATAGTTACATCTTTTACACCCTTCACATCACCATTTCCATATACATTGATTACATATGGTGTTTGAGCAACTTCACCAATTGTAGTATACGTCTTCACTTCATTTATCGTTTTTACAAAAACAAAAACACAAAGTAGGGCCAATAACCCAAGGCCAGCCACTTTTACTGCATTCATCACCTGTCCTTCATTGAAAGACCAGTGATTTGAAGCCATATTTTGTACTGACTTCAAAAATGTACCCTTTTTGTTTTCACCACCTTTTTCGTTTTGATTATTTTGATTTGCCATAAACATTCACTATAAATATAGAACACTTATTAATATGCTTGTATTATAGCAGACGCAATGCAGATTGTTTCATTACAAGTCTTTTATATGTAGGTTTCTTTTTTTGCAAGACATGCCCTACTTCGATATTGATTGCTTTTTATATAGATCAATTAAGTTCAAAAATAATCCCGAAACTGTAAGTGGGCCCACACCACCTGGAACTGGTGATATTCCTGCTACACATTTTTCAACCTCAATAGTATCAATATCTCCAGATATCTTACCTGCTCCATCTATAGTGATACCAACATCAATTAAAAATTGCCCTTTATGTACCATATCTGCTGTAATCAACTTTGGAATTCCTGTTGCCGAAATCACAATATCTGCTTGAAGTACTATTTCTTTCAGGTTTTTTGTCTTACTGTGACATATGGTTACGGTGGCACCTCGCTCAAGTACCGAGAGCGCTGTCGGCTTCCCTACAAGATTTGATCGTCCAATGACAACTACATGTTTACCATCTAGTTCAATAGTGTAGTGGTGGAAAAGCTCTAAAATCCCTCTTGAAGTAGCAGGAATAATAGTGTTTTTATATCCTGCGGCGAGATGTCCGGTATTTATTGCAGTGAGACCATCTGCATCTTTTTGTACCGGCACAGCATCAATAACTTTTCTCGTATCTTCCATTGAAAAATGAGTCGGCAAAGGCATCTGTATGATAATGCCGTGGATGTCAGTATTTGATCCCAACTTTTCTACTTCTCTGCACAAATCTACTGATGTAATCGTCTCTGGAAATTCATACAAAGTAGCACGAGCACCGATACTATGTGCAAATTTTATTTTTTGCTCAATATAGACTCTTGATCGAGGGTTTTCACCAACCATAATAATTCCAAGATGAGGCACAGCGACACCAACTCCTTCTGAGTCCTTCTGCGACCCATGCAAAAGAGCCTCGATATACAAGCGAAGATCATCTTTTATTTTTTGTTTTATTGGTGCGCCTGTAAGTAACATATGTAAGCCATACTACTACTCAATGCCAAAATCTTCAAATGTTATCGTGTTTTCGGTGATACCCTTCTATGATAAGTATTGCGAAGGATGAAATGAGGAGACCAATCAAGAGACCTGCAATAACGTCGCTCAGATAATGCACACCAATATATGGCCTACTCAATACCACAGTGATCATCAAGAGAACACCTACCGATAGAAAAGTTTTTCTTTTCCAACCAGCTGGAACTGCATGCTTAAATATATATAAGATAAGAGGAAAAAAAATACTCGATACCAAGGCATGTCCGCTTGGAAAGGAATATCCTGTCTCAGCTATAATTCCAAGTGGTCTTGGACGAGCAACAAGATGTTTGGTGATCCACACTACACCTGCTCCGCCAAACATCGCTAGTGCAAATACAATGACTTCAACAGATTTTTTTCTCATCCACAAAAGAAGTAATGTAAGCGCAGTAATAAGAAAGAGTACCACTGGATCACCGATATGTGTTATCGCCAAAATAATATCTGTCAAAAGAGGTTGCCGCAGTGACTCCATGTACCCTAAATATGTTTGGTCGAAAGATAGGATACTTTGTAAAACATAGCTTTGGGTTATTGAATCTAACATATAAGTTATGGGAGAAAAAAGATAATACCGATACCTGCGATTGCAGCCGCAATACTTGCTATGAGCACAGCGCCGGCCATAGCATCTTTGATTATACCTACCACAGGATGATGATTCGGTTCGAGGTGATTCCACGTATACTCGATGACACTATTTGTCACTTCGAGAGATAGTACAAATCCGATACAAATAGTAATTAATATCCATTGAAGTGGAGAAAAGCTGATTACAAAGCCAAGTAAAATTACTGCCACTGCAATCAAACAATGTATTTTAAAATTTCGTTCTCGTGTATAAACCACCTTGATACCGTGCCATGCATGACCGATGCTCTGTTTTAGTTTTTTCATGATACTATTTAGTATACATAGTATATCAAACATGCATATAGATCGACATTCTCATCACGCCAAAACCGCCTATGCCCTCCTCGTACTTACTATCGCTTTCGTTGGATATCTTTTTTACACTTTTCCAGATCTAAGACAACACTATATCGCACCACTTCGATATTTTATTGCCACCACAACACGTACTACAGATATATCAGTACAAAATACGCAGGATGCTATGCATACTGCCACTTCTGCTGCAATTACAGAATTTGGTAGTACTTCAGATTTCGTATTAATCGACGAAAACACCCTGGACACTTCATCATCTTCAACAGCGAGTACATCTGAAGAACTCCTCCCGTCAACCATCGAAGGCTTCACTCCTTCACCGGAAAGTCAGTGGGCGTCTGTATACCTATCTATACTGGATACAAATTTCGATATCTTAGATTTAAATATCCAATATGTAAGAAACTGGCAACAGACTGGTGGTTTTATGCGTGATCTCAAAGAAGGAAGTAAAGGTCAAGATGTCACTTTAATGCAGTACCTGCTTCATAAATTTGAGCCATCATTTTCTGCAAAAAGCATTACTGGTTCATTTGGACCTAAAACAAAAACTGCATTGATGGCTTTGCAAAAAAGACTGCAGCTCAAACCAACAGGTGTATTCAATGACGAAACAAGATTCTTTTTTGATGCAGTATATTTTAAAGAACTTTGCCCCGATGCAGACCCAGAACAAGATAAAACATATGAAAATGTAGGGAGACGTATATCTGTTCCCCTCGATTATATTCCAAGTGACCTAATTCGACTCCCTCGTACAGTACGAAGTGTAGGTGTCATGTGTCTTTCAAAAGAGCCAGCGAAGCGCCTGGAAGATATGTTTGCTGCCGCAAAGACCGAAGGTCATGAATTGGCAGTATTTTCTGCATATCGAAGCTCTAAGACACAAAAACTACTGACGCAATATTATCTTTCATCACTAGGTAAAGCAGGACTCGCTGGAGTTGCTGAAGCCGGAC
>JBJOQZ010000004.1:0-13995 GCA_046049705.1 Candidatus Parcubacteria bacterium
CATCATCATCGAGTCCACCGCTCGAGAAACTTTTTTGTACTGATAGTAGGGTAGTGCGAGCTTTTTTATCGTCTTTCTCTACATAATATATATTGTGTGCAGCCAGAACTGGGACATTGCATTCTGTTGCTACGTCTGCAAGTCTACTCATGGCCTGATCATGATTTTCAAGGTCAGGGTGCACGGTGAGCTCGACAAAAACATTGCTCTTTGATGGGTCTTTTGATTCTTCTGCTGAAAATGCAGTACCATCTTCATGGCGATTGAAGATAGAGGTATAGTATTCAATAATTTGTTTTGCTTCGTCGCGATTACTTGATTTGATGGAGTTTACTGCTTCGCCACCAAACGATGGAAGAATCGCGATTAGTCCTTCGCTATATTTCTCAATCAATTCTTTATCGATTCGTGGGCGATAGTAAAAACCTTCAAGGTTTGAATCAGTAACCAGTTTGATAAGGTTATAATATCCCTTGAGGTTTTTTGCGAGGAGTACCAGTTTTTTTGTCCGGTTGTCGATACGCGGCTCTTTATCATGTCTTGTACGTGCAGCAATAAAAAAATCGACGCCGATGATTGGTTTGATGCCGGCTTTTTCACATTCTTGCATGAATTCGATAGCGCCATAGAGATTACCATTGTCAGTTAGGGCAATAGAGTCCATACCTTCTTTTTTGGCTTTTTTTACGAGTTGATCAATCTTCGGAAGGGCTTGAAGGAGACTGTAGTGACTATGGGTATGAAGGTGAATATAAGGCGATTTTGGGCGGTCCTGTGGAGCTTGTTCGTCTTTGGGTACAGGTTTCTTATCGGCCATAGTGGTCGTATTGTAACATATTTTATTAGACAGCTATTACTACACTTTGCGGGCGCGGTACTCAAGATTGTGGACAATGAGGCGTGCTAAAATACTAATGCACCAACTGTTTCAAAAATAAATCTAATTCACGTCCTTCGATTTTTCGAAGATCATTTGATCGTAGGCTACCGAGCTTTAGGTTCATGATTCGTGTACGCTCAAGGCTTTTAACATCAGTTTTCATTGCTTCACACATACGTCTGATTTGGTGCTTTTTACCTTCAGTAATAGTGATGGCAAATGTTTTTGGTCCTCTCAATTCAATCTTACAAGGCTTCGTAACATAGTCTCCAATATTTACCCCTTTTTCCATACTCTTTTTAAAATAAGAAGGAAGGTCTTGTGCAGTAGTTACTACATATTCTTTTTCATGTTCATATGCAGGATTGAGCATAAGGTCTGACATACGCCCATCGTTTGTAAGGATAATTAATCCTTGTGATTTTTTATCAAGTCTACCAATTGGGAATAAATCTTTTGTGATATGTGGAGCAATCGATGCTTGTTTCAATAGTAGTCCTTTGATATCCAATTCATCTCCAGTGGGAGAATGGGTAACAATACCAACTGGTTTATTGTAAACAAAATACATATATTTCGCTTTATGATCGATGACTTTCTTCTGATTCAAAATAACAGTTTCGGTTTTTGGATTGATCCGATCACCAACTTTTGCATGACGTCTTCGGCTTGTTTTTACAGCACCATCGACAGTCTTACCACTAATAGTTTTGCCGCCAATTTTTTTATCGGGATTTACACTTTCGATATGTACAAAACCATCTTCAATAAACTTATCTGCCTCACGTCTTGTTATGGCAAATTTTTCGGCTACAAATTTATTGATACGAACAAGACCATCATCCTTTGGTGTTTTGGGTATAGTTGGAGCGACACTCGGCTTACTATATGACGGTTTATATATTGGTGCGACATACCGATGGTCTTGAGCTGGTGCGATAGGGTATCTCGTATTTACAGAAGATGGTCGACGAGCTGGATAAGGCGTATGGGATGTTGTACGAGATGTCCGTGTTGCAGGATAAGGCGTACGCGATGTCGCGCGCAGTGCTCGTGCTGCAGGATATGTGCTGGAGTATGTAGAGTGTGTAGTGGAAGGAGTAGAAGTAAATCTTGTTTGTGTAGAAGATCTGCTAAATGTCCCAGGCCCTCGAGTTGAGCTTCGAGCTACTCCTCGAGAAGGTCTTGAGGTCTGATCACTTTGTTGATTACTAAAAGCTGGGCGACCAAATGATTTAGTTGGTCTGCTCGCTGGTCGATTCGGTCCACGTGATTTGTCTGGTCCTGTGGAACGTGGTTTTTTAGAGAAATTTGAGGAATGTTTCATATTTACTTGATTATTCATTATACTGGACGATATGGCAAGGAAAATGCTAAGTCTTAAAAAAAGCCAAAATGCTAGCCAATATACTAGCCGTTACATAATTGGTATTGATGAAGTGGGAAGAGGTCCACTTGCTGGACCAGTTACTGTATGTGCATTTTGTGTGGATACTCAAAATATAAGTGTCAAAAAACTCATAACCGAATTGAATTTTGCACTAGCAAAAGATATTAAAGGAAATAGTAAAAAATATAAAAAACGTATTGTATTTGATTCTAAATCAATCAATGAAGGTGTAAGAGAAAGGGTCGCACACGCAATTTATTTGTATACAAAAAAGCCCAATATGAAATCTGTGACGGAAAATAAAGGAAGTACAGGTGACAAAATCTATGTGTCGATAAAAAATAAGACAGCTCGCCAAATCGACACAAAAGGAATTGCGACATGTATCAAGGATCTTGTTAAAGAGGTCTTGATTGATATTTGTACACAAATTCAAAGTACTTCATGTGATATGGGTCAATTCAAACATGTTCATAGTAGCAATAATGATGATGGTAGAGGTGGTGACAATTGTGCAAAATCTACTATGAACTATGAACACATGAAATCAGTGCCAGTCGATAACTATGAACAGATAGATATTTTGCTTGATGGAGGTTTGAGAGCGCCTTCACAATACATGTTCCAAAAGACAATTATTAAAGGAGATGCCAAAGAGCCGCTTATAGGTCTCGCATCTATATTGGCAAAAGTACATAGAGATACATATATGAAAAAAATCTCAAAAAAATATCCTAAATATGGATTTGAAATACATAAAGGGTATGGGACAAAGTATCATCGAGATACCATCAAGCAAATAGGGGCAAGTGAGTTACATCGAAAGAGTTTCCTCAGAAATTTCAATAATTTTTGAAGGTTGTTTATGTCCAGTCACTATTTTTACTTTTGAAAGAGAGACTTCGAAATATGCTGCCAGTAGGCGTAGCATCTTTTTATTTGCTTGATTGAGCTCTGCTGGTTCTCGGACACTTACCATATATGACGTATCGGTTTTTTTCTCTACAGTATCAGATTTTGCCTCAGGAGTGATTTTTACATGGATAAGTGACATATATATAGATTATACACCTGGGAATCATGACTTGTCTTGCCGGAAGCGATATATTATGTATAATATAGCCCCATGGTAAACCATATGCGACATACCCGAGGTCATACTCGGAATCGACGAAGTCATCATGCTCTCAAAGCACAGGGTTTTATACTCTGTGAATCTTGTGGTATGCCTGCCAAAAAGCATACTATTTGTGCCAACTGTGGATCTTATAAAGGAAAGACAGTTATTAATCTCAAAGCTAAGCTCGACAAAAAAGTAGCTAAGCGAGAAAAGGTTAAAGCAAGCAAATAAGCAGGGAATCGTCCCTGGGGATCAAACTCTATCTCCAGTCATATCGATATACACAGGTGCAATACAAGATATTGCGCTCTGTTTGTTTATTGTATACAATATTAATGCTTTAAAACGTTTACTTAGACATAACCGCCTATACGGCATAGTTCTTCACCTACAATATGGCCAACCGGCACCTTGCACGCTCAATAGCACTTCAATCACTCTTCGAGTGGGATTTTCGAAATCTCAATGATAATACTATCACTGAGGTTGTTACTCGTAATGCATCTGAATTCGCCCCAGGACTCGGAGATGCTACATTTGCCGTCAAACTGGCCGATGGAGTACTCAAGAAGCGCGGAGACCTCGATATGATTATTGAAAAAGCTGCTCCTGAGTGGCCAATTCAAAAGATTGCTACAGTAGATAGAAATGTATTGCGAGTTGGTCTCTATGAACTTCTCTTTTCAGATCGAAAAGAAGTGCCTGCTAAAGTAGCGATAAACGAAGCAATCGAACTTGCAAAATCATTTGGTGGAGATACTTCTGGGAGATTTGTAAATGGGGTGCTCGGAGCGGTATACAAAGAGCTCGGTGAGCCTGGTAAAGAAGAGACTACTCAGCCAAAGAAAAAGAAGGCAGATGTCCCATTTGAAGAAATGCCAATCAAAAAACTTGGTGGTGCGGTGGTCTATGCAATCCACGATGGAGCCTTTCATCTCGCGCTTGTACACGATGTCTTTGGTCATTGGACCTTGTCTAAAGGAAAACTTGAAGAGGGTGAAAGTGTCCAAGAGGGAACTGTGCGGGAGATAAAAGAAGAGATGGGTGTCGACGTGGTGATTGAAAGCGAATTAGCTTTCAATGAGTATGTAGCTTCGCATCCAGAAGAAGGAAAAATCAGAAAACAGGTGACGTATTTTTTGGCAAAGTCTGAGTATATCCCACTTACACTCGGTCCAAGTGGAGGACTGACAGATGCAAAGTGGTTTCCAATTAAAGAAATTATTAATTTGAATTTTTATAATGATATTTTGCCGATTGTCACAAAGGCTGTCCAGCAGTTGCTAAAAGCATAAGCTATGATATCTTGCCCAATATCTACACATATTTCTCATAACCCTGCAAGTATAATTAAGATGTAAACCTATGAATTTCGAAGTATTTGAACAAAGCACTGGAGTCCAGTTTATAAATAAAGACCTTTTAAAGCAGGCTTTCACACATAGATCATATCTCAATGAGCATCGTAGTCTTGGTATCGACCACAATGAACGTCTTGAATTTCTTGGCGATGCAGTACTTGAATTGGCAGTAACACATTTTTTATATACAAAATTTCCTGGACATAAAGAAGGAGACTTAACTGCTTTTCGATCAGCACTGGTAAATACAAATACGCTTTCAGAAGCTGCCACGAAACTCGGAATGAATGCATTTCTTCTATTGTCGAAAGGTGAGGCCAAAGATACGGGACGAGCGAGACAGTTTATCCTTGCGAATACATTTGAGGCATTTATCGGGGCGCTTTACTTGGATCAAGGATATGAAGCAGCTGAACAATTCGTAGCAAAAGAGATTTTGACACTGATCGATGATATTGTTTCAAACCAAAAGTTTATCGATAGTAAAAGTAAGTTTCAGGAAGCGGCACAAGAGCATGTCGGTATCACGCCTTCATACCGACTCGTGCGTGAACAAGGACCTGATCACAATAAAGTGTTTGTGGTGGCAGTGCTTTTAGGTGAAATTGAAATCGCGGAAGGTGAAGGTAAATCTAAGCAAGAGGCTGAGCAACAGGCTGCGCAGATGGCTTTGGAAAAGAGGGGGTGGTAAAACATTTCCATACCAATCAGATTTAATTTTTTAAATTCTATTTTGAGGAAAGTTTAAAGCGGCGACACAGGGTGTCGCCGCTTTCGTGTGAGCCCGTCTGTTTCTTAATGATCAAACGGAGTTGGTAATTCAACTTCAACTTGTCCAGTTGTTGTAGATGAAAGAATTATTGTGTGCGCAATGGCTTGGTGTTGCAGCCAGAGCGAGAAGAGCCATGCCAGGCGGAGTACAGGGTAGGTCTGAGATCTCATGCAAAGATGATTGGCAAATAAGATTCCTGTCCATCCGCCTACATTGTCGTCGTGAGCACAAGCATAGGCACGCAGTTTGAATCCATCGTGGACCAACCCATCTCCATAAGAGATAAATTTCAAACCCCCTTCATCGTTCCATACACGATTGTATGCACGTTCTAGTCCATTTTCACCAAGCCTTGATCGATACTCATGATCTGGATCAAGGTCAAGAAGGAACTGGTGAAGTAGCCCGTTGAAGTGGCTCAAGGTCACCTTTTCAGCAGGTAGGGAAAGTAAAATGAGTGCATAGGGGTGCCACTCATTCATCAAACTTTGCATCTCAGGAGATTTAGTTGCCGTAAAGGCGGCTGCTTCATCTCTCCAATTGATGCCAATTGGAATAGTCGGAAACGATATTTTCATATTTGGTAATCTGGGATGTGCTGACGAGGCGGGTTGTTGAGAACGTCTGCCAAAATATAACCACAAGTATCAAATATAAGCAAATATATCATGAATCAAATATTTTCTGATAGAATAGAATATATGCAGTCTTTGGCGCCCAAGTGGTGTCATAAAGCAAACTTGACCCATGCAACTCAAACTCAAATCTCTTGAAATAAACGGCTTTAAATCATTTGCTAAAAAAGGTGAGCTGATTTTTAATCATGCAATTACCTCTATTGTGGGACCAAATGGCTCAGGTAAATCAAATGTCGCTGAGTCATTTCGATTTGTACTTGGTGAACAATCTATCAAGTCAATGCGAGGTAAGAAGGGTGAAGATTTAATTTTTAATGGCGGTAAAGATAGTCCACGTGCAAATCGTGCAGGAGTAAAACTAGTTTTTGACAATGCACCTCAGCCGCATACAAATGAACGTATGTTCAATGTAGATTTTGATGAAGTGGCAATTGAACGTGTGGTACATCGAGATGGGGTCAATGAATATTTCATCAATGGCACCGCGGTTCGACTCAAAGATATTACTGAACTATTGGCACATGCAAATATCGGTGCATCAGGACATCATATTATTTCACAAGGTGAAGCAGATAGACTCCTCTCTGCATCGACCAAAGAAAGAAAAGAAATGATTGAAGATGCTCTCGGTCTCAAAGTCTATCAATACAAAAAAGAAGAAAGTGAAAAGAAGCTGGAAAAAACGTCTGAGCATATCAAGGAAATTGAACTCATGCGCCGAGAGATTGCACCTCATCTAAAGTTTTTGCGAAGACAAGTAGAAAAAATTGAGAAAGCTGAGTTGCTTCGAGGTGAATTGGTCACGCAATACCAAGTATATTTTGCCCATGAGTCTGCATATCTTGCAGCTGAAAAAAAGAGAATAGAAGAACATCAAATTGCTCCAAAAGAAGAGTTGGCAAAGCTCGAAGCTGACCTAGCTTCATATCGTGCTATGCTCGCCGCAGCAGAATCTGAACTAGGACAAAATAGTAAGACGAGTAAGCTCCTTGAGCTAGAATCTTCGCTTCGTGATGCGAGACAGAAAAAAGATGCACTTATGCGCGAAATCGGTCGTCTCGAAGGTGAAGTAAGTTATCTCGGTCGAATTATTGAAAAGAAGCGAAAAGATGCAAGTGAGACAAATACAAAACAAATATATTTTAAAGAAGTTGAGACTGCGATCGGACATGCGTCAAAACGACTCGGTGATCTCAAAGAAGAGCAAGATATGCAGGCTATCAAGTCTGGCCTGGAAGATGTTATTTCTGCACTCCATAGTTTTATAGAAACACATAGTGCACATACCGATGTGGATACATCAGATGAAGAAAAAGATATTGCACGTATTACAAATCGTATTAAAGAAGTTGAAACTGAGATGTCTGCTATCGGTGCGACCGAGCAAAATCTCAATGCCGAATACGCCAGCATAAAACTCGAAATCGAAAAGGAAAAAGACAAAAATGTCGAAGCAGAAAAAGCGGTACTCACTATTATGTCTCGGCAAAATGAATTGCATGGCATGCTCAAAAACTATAAGGCTGAATACGAAAGAGTTATCCTCGAAGAAACAGATTTTAATCGCGAGTTGGAAGAAGGTGCTCTTTTGGTAGGGCGACTAGCACTTGATTATACTCCTATCAATCAAGCTGAACTTGATCCTCGACCTGTGCAAGCGGACCGTCGTCGTGCAATCGAAAAAGTTAAAATTAGATTGGAAGAAATGGGTGGAGCTGGAGGCGATGATGTGTTGCGTGAATACAAAGAAACAGAAGAGCGTGATGTATTTCTTGCAAAAGAAATGGAAGACTTAATAAAAGCATCAGAGAGTTTGCGTATCCTTATAAAAGATCTCACAGATAAACTAAGTGAATTATTCCGAGAAGGGATCCAAAAAATCAATAGTGAATTCAATACATTCTTCGCGCTCATGTTTGGAGGTGGGTCTGCTGGACTCGAAATTGTAAAAGAAGAAAAAAAGAAGCGACGTAAATTGTCAGATATCACTGATGAAGATTATGTTCCAGATGGTTCTGAAAACGATAATACAGATGATGAGGTCGTAGAAGTGCAAGAGGGAATTGAGATCCAGGTTGCTTTGCCACATAAGCGGACGAAGGGACTCATGATGCTCTCAGGTGGAGAGCGTGCACTTACTTCAATTGCACTATTGTTTGCCATGTCACAGGTGAATCCTCCACCATTTATTATTCTCGATGAAACAGATGCTGCACTCGATGAAGCAAACTCTAAACGATACGGTGATATGGTTGAATCTTTGGCCAAACATTCTCAATTGATTTTGATTACACATAACCGTGAGACCATGTCTCGTGCTGGTGTGATTTATGGAGTTACCATGGGACGAGAAGGATACTCAAAACTTCTATCTATCGCTTTCGATGATGCACTTGCAGTTGCAAAATAATGCACTACAATATCGGCATGGCAACACAAACACGTCTATTTCAAAATAAAATACAAAACACTATCAAGACTGCAGTTTTGATGGGTGGGCTATTTATCGTACTTGGTATTGTTGGATATATTTTCTCGATTCAATTTGGAAATATCAACTTTTTGTACATCTCGCTCGGCATTGGTATTTTTATGAACTTTTTTAGTTACTGGTTTTCAGATTCACTCGCAATTCGTGCAAGTGGGGCGGTACGAGTAGATCTCGGGACAGCAGAAGGAAAACGTATCCATACATCACTGGAAAAATTATCTGCAAAAGCAGGACTACCGATGCCACGTGCTTACATTATCCATGATCAAAGTCCAAATGCTTTTGCGACCGGGAGAAATGAAGCACATAGTGCTGTTGCGGTGACGTCAGGTCTTTTGGCGATTACAAATGATGCCGAACTCGATGGGGTAATTGCCCATGAATTGGCGCATATTGGAAATAAAGATATTCTTATCTCTTCAATAGTTGCAGTGATGGTTGGTGTGCTCACACATATGCTCCATATCGGCGCCATGGGCGGAGGTAATCGTGATGGCGAAGGTAGTGGACAAGGAGGTAATCCGATTCTTGGATTTGCAGTTATTATCTTGGGTCCAATTATCGGAATGATGGTACAGATGGCTGTGTCTCGAAGTCGTGAATTTCAAGCAGATGCAACTGGGGCACAGATTACGGGTAATCCAGAAGGTCTAGCATCTGCATTGATCAATATCCATCGGCAGGCACATACACCACTCCAGACCGCAAAAGCTTCCATGGAGCATATGTATATTTCAAATCCTTTTGGAAACTTGAAGATGGGTACAGGTCTATCAAAATTATTTATGTCGCATCCTCCGGTAGAGGAAAGGGTGGCAAGGCTGAGAGGGTAAAAAGAGTAAAAGCAGATTTATACAAGTATTGACAATAAATACTCTGTGTAGCATACTTTCTGCGGACTAATCTAGATAATGCTTCAGGGGGTCGACCTCGAAAAGCAGGCACACTACACATATTTTCTGGGATTTTTTCCGAGAACATATGCTTTCAAAAAAACAATGATACGCAAAGAAAGTAAGTCGTATCCGTATGGCCGTATTGTAGTATGGTCATATAGTAGCTCTCTAGGTGAAGTTCGTTTCAGAAAATGCATAAGCCAAGTCCAAGACGCCACCCCCGGCAAAGCCGCGGACGTGTGGTTGAAACAGGGGTTATCTTCTTTACACCAACTGGGTTTGGTGGAGGCGAGATGACTTGCACAGTTAGTGACGTCAAACCTCGACAAGGATCTGTACTCAAGCGCGGACGGATGTCTGTACCTGCAAGTTTTCCAAAGGGAAAACTTGGTCTATCGCAGGGTTCGCATCGATTTGTGAAAATCATGCAAGACGAACCACGGCAGAGTCTCAGACTGAGTGTTGATCAGAAATACGCTGCATACTGTGAAGTAGCCGCAGACAACAACATTCGATTTATCGGCGTCGTTCCGATAGGGGAATTCGATCAATACACACAAGATCACCTGTCTGGTAACAGCATGGTATCTCAATCATCGGAAGCTGCAAACGCATTTGCTGCTGTAGCAGGTCTGCTTCCGCTTTTGGATCAAGGTGATACTGGACCAGTCGATGGGGATATAGCTCCTGCTATAAGAGTATCTGTCGGCGAAAGCGCCGGAAACACGGAAGATGATGTACCTCCTGCAAACGCAACGGATCAAGTCGGTAAGTTTGCCAAACGATACGGCACAACAACTGTTCCTCGCGCTGGTAAATTACGACCTAAGTTGAGGTTAGTAGCCACTCAGGTATCGACATAGTCATCTCTATGCAGAAGGTCTTGGCAACTCTCGTGCTCTCTGCACATAAGCCAAGCGTGCACGGTGCTAACCAACACCCAGTACGTAAAATATGTTGAGTCCGTCTGTTCCTCGACTTAGGTATATTGCATGATTGCGCTTACCAAGTTATCCAGCCGCGACTTTCGAGCGCCACAGTTTCAATTCAATTCAAATGCATTTCGGTGCATAAGATGAGATACGAAGCTGTGGCGCTTTTTGCTTAGACAGATTTTTGCTACCAATCTGCCTACATCTTGCATATCACCTCTAAAAAACATTGACTCGGAGATGATTTATAAAATCACAAAATTGAGCGCTTTATTTTCCAAATCAGCACCGGCAAGCTTTACATGCAACGTATCACCGATATGAAATTCTTTTTTTGTTTTTTCGCCGATAATTTTAAAGTTTTTGGCATCGACTGTATAAAAATCTACGGGTAGTAAATCTTTAAGACGAATCAATCCCTCTGCCATGGCTTCTGGTTCTTGGACAAACATACCAAAATCTGAAATACCAGAGATGGTCACATCAAATTCTTGTCCGACTTTTGGAAGCATATATTCAACCTGTTTATATTTGATACTTGATCGTTCTGCGTCTGCTGCTTCGATTTCACGCGTCGTAGAGTCTGCACAAATTTTTTCAAATTGAGCTGCATTTTGTGTGGCCACCACTTTACCATCGAGGATCATCTGCAATACTCTATGTACCATAAGGTCTGGATATCGTCGGATCGGTGAAGTAAAGTGCGTATAGTGATCATATGCTAGCCCAAAATGTCCTAGGTCATGCGTAGCATAAATTGCTTTCGCCATAGAGCGCAAAGTCGAAATCTTGATCATGGTCTCTTGTGGAGTACCAGCAACATCGAGCAATAACTTTTGCACCTGTTTTGGTGTAATTTTATTTGCATTTTTCTCATCGATAGGGAAATCAAAGCCAAGCGCTTTAACATACAAAGCAAGTTCACGAATCCGATCAGGATCTGGTTTATCGTGTACTCGGTATACACCAGGTCTTTCTTGCGCCCCAACTTTATTTTTTTCTTGAATAAACTTTGCCACCTCTCGATTGGCAAGCAACATATATTCTTCTACGAGTCTATGAGTATCGACTCGAGCTTTTTTGTATACCTCTATCGGGACACCGGCTTCATCAAGTTTAAATTTGATTTCTGTTGTTTCGAAATCAATTGCGCCGTGCTCTTTTTTAGCTTTCAAATATATTTTGGCAATGCGATTCATTTCCAAAAGCTCACGAGCAAATGGATCTTTTCTTGAAGCCTCTGGAATATTGATATCAGTCCATGGTAGTTTACTTATCTCTTCACTTTTACAATCGATATCTAGATGTGAGGTTAAGATTTCTTGTGCATTTTCATATGTAAATCGTTTATCTGAATGAATAACAGTTTTACCAAACCAGCGATTGAGAATATCCCCATCTTTATTTACTATAAAAATAGCTGAAAAGGCAAAGCGGTCTTCATGTGGATTCAAACTACATGCACCATTTGAAAGAATGGACGGAAGCATGGGGATAGTTCGATCGACTAAGTATACTGAAAAGGCTCTTTTCTTCGCTTCATCGTCTAGAGGTATATCCTCACGTACAAAATGTGATACATCTGCGATATGTACGCCAATTTCATATGCTGCACCTGGAAATTGTGTTTGCTCTGCTTCAGTTGTTGGGCGGATAGAGAGTGCATCATCGAAATCTTTTGCATCAAATGGGTCAATGGTGCAAGTAAATGTATGGCGCAAGTCTCTACGCTTGGTAAGTTCGGTATCCGTGATTTGGCTATACTCTGCAGCAGATTGCTCTGCAGACTGAACAACCACTTGAGGAAATGTCGTATCAAATCCTCTTTCCATTACAATAGCTTCCATCTCAGTATTATTGAGACCTTTCTGTCCAATCACTGAAACCAAAGTACCATGCGCGAGGCGAGCAGTACTTAAATTGGCGAGAGGGTCAACTGGGCCTTGAGAATTATTTGTACCAGCCTGCTCCTCATCACGCATTGCACGATCGCGATTTCTTTTTTCTTCACGAGCTTGACGACTGACTTGGTGGGGAAGTCTGATCCAGTCCCCAAGAGCTACTTTTACTTTAAGTGTCGATGCTGAAACTGTAAGTGTGCCGTCAGGATTAGTAAATTGTGGAGCAGTAGTGGCGATTTGTTTATCAATTAAGGCTTTGTTGAGCTGAACCAAGACATTTGCCCGCGTATCATCTGGTTGAAAAAAATAAAGCTCGGGATTACTTTGATCAGAGATGAGGGTTCCAACAAAAGCATTTTTCTTTTGCTCTACTACATGCAGTATCGCTGCATATTCTTGGTCTCGATAACCGCTGTACAACTCGACTTCTACAGTATCGCCTTGAAATGCACCACCAATATCCTCAGGTTGTACTGGTACATCTCCGTCACGACCAAGTTTTGCCCGTGATTCTAGACGGACGAATCCCTTTCCACGAGTATTTATAGAGATAACCCCTTTTTCAATTTTGCTAGGTTTATTTGATTGATGGTTGCTTTGCATATATGTGTACATACTAGCAGGTTATATGTGGATATGGAAATATCACCTAACATAAATCACAATATTTTGCTACCTTGCATACTTTATGTGATATTGGCGCTAAATAAGGCTGGTGCTACCCTTGTACTAAGGAGAATGATCCGGTACTTGCCTTGCGATTGTCTACTATGTGGTTTGTCTTTGCACCCAGTTCGCTCTTTTACCTGCCCCCACTCTCACGATGTGAGAGTGGGGTTTGCTATTATATTTGCCTATAATATTGCCAAATATAACTATTTCTGTTAGCATATCTTTCATGTTAAAGATTCGACTACAACGAGTAGGAAAGAAAAACGAGCCATCATTCCGTTTGGTGCTTATTGAACATGCTTCAGCAGCACGAAGTGGTAAAGCACAAGAGATTCTTGGTTTTCATGATTTCCGAAAAGATGGCACTATCATCAAAAAAGATCGAGTAGAATATTGGTTGAGTAAGGGTGTACAAGCATCTGATACCGCACATAACCTCCTCGTATCTCAGGGTGTAATCAAAGGAAAGAAGAAAAACGTTCTTCCAAAGAAATCTCCTGCAAAGAAAGAAGAAGTAGCTGCATAGGTCCTGATACCCATGTAGTATAAGGCTGTGGATATGTACCTTTTGTCAAGGGTTTTTATGCTACAATTGTTTATGTTAGCTAACGTGAGTGTTAGTGAATTAATTTCAGAATAAATTTTATGACCGATACTGAACAGCAGTTTTTAGAGTACATTGTAAAATCGCTTGTAGAATTCCCAGATGGTGTCAAGACATCTCGTACTGTCGACAATCTTGGAGTTTTGATTGAATTGGTAGTACATCCTGCCGATATGGGTAAAATCATCGGACGAGATGGTCATACCGCTCAAGCGATCCGTACTATTATGAAAGCGTTTGGTAAGAAAAATCAGGCCAATATCAGCGTCAGAATCAAAGAGCCAGAAGGTGCTCCACAATCTGATCAGATGAAGTCACTCGACGAAGCTGTGGAAGGA
>JBJOQZ010000005.1:0-3029 GCA_046049705.1 Candidatus Parcubacteria bacterium
AAGCGCATTTTGCTTTATAAATACATCCATACGCTCTCCTATACCATCTATCTTTGCCACTAGATGATTGGCTGTTTCTACAAGCAAATCTCTAAACTCTTCAAATTTTTGATCGATAGAATTGAATTTCTCATCTATATGAGCAAACTTTCTATCAATTGCATCAAATTTACTATCAATAGACTCAAACTTATAATCGATATGTTTTTTAAATGATTCGAACTCTCCTTTTGTGACGTGGTCATCTGTGTGCATGGTCTGTCTCTATATTACCCAACTTTATAATGTATGCGGGTATTATAAATTAACCGAGATGAAATTTTCATCAAGTTTATTCACGGAGTTTTGCACAGGTGTGGATATAAAATATCGGAGAACTACGAAATAGTCACCGTGCATTGTCTATAAAGTGCAAACTACTATAGAATGCCAACTAGCATCTTGATGTATCCCGTATTGTAATGTATCCCCCCTACCCCCTCGCCTTTTTCAAAACCAAGTCAATCTTCTGTGCAATCGCCTTAAAATCTGCCTCTTTTTTACCTCTCGTAGTTTCAGCCGGAGTACCGACTCGAATTCCAGATGGATCAAACGGACTTCGTGATTCGCCTGGAATCGTATTTTTATTGCAAATAATACCTGCGGCTTCTAGTGCAGCTTCAGCCACTTTACCCGGGACACCACCTGTACCTTTTGGAGTTATTTGTCCATTCATCCATGTATCTACGAGCAATAGGTGAGAATCAGTCCCACCAGAAATCACACGCCAGCCAAGCTTCTTAAATTCAGCGGCAAAAGCTTTTGCATTTTTAATTACCTGCTTTGCATATGTTTTAAATTCAGTTCGAGCTGCTTCGCCAAGTGCGATTGTAATACCAGCAATATGACTCATATGTGGACCTCCTTGTAGCCCTGGGAATACAGCCTTATCGATTTTTTTACCCAGATCAATCACCTCTCCTTTTTTACCAAACACACCTTTTGTATCTACAAAGTTTTTCTTTGCAAAGATCAAAGCCCCTCGAGGACCGCGAAGTGTTTTATGTGTGGTAGTTGTCACAACATCTGCATATGGAAATGGACTTGGATATGCTTTTCCTGCCACAAGCCCTGCGATATGCGACATATCTACCATGAGAAGTGCGCCACAAGCATCTGCTATTTTTCTAAATTCAGCAAAATCTACCACACGAGGATATGCGGTGAATCCTGCAACAATCAGATTCGGTTTTTCTTTTATTGCTTGTTTTCGGAGTGCAACATAATCAATCACTTCTGTTTCTGGATCAACTCCAAAATTTATTGGTTGCCAAAACTTTCCTGTTGCAGATACTTTTTGCCCATGAGTAAGGTGTCCACCTGCAGACAAAAGCATGCCCATGATTTTCCCTGGCGCAATAAAATCACCACTCTGAACCCCTGCTTCAGCTGCTTTTGGTGTAGCATGTGGAATGAGTGCCATATACACCGCAAGGTTTGCTGGTGATCCAGAAAGCGCCTGACAATTTACATGCCACTCTGTTTCTTTGAGACCAAATAATTTTCTTGCGCGAGTCTGACAAAGTGCCTCGATAATATCTGTTTGTTGGTTACCACCATAATACCTTGCAAATGGATATCCTTCTGAATACTTATTATCAAATACTGACCCAACCGCCTCTCGCACATCATCTGATACATAGTTTTCAGATGGAATAAGGTTTATGACTTTTTTCTGTCGAGCCGTTTCCGCTGCGATAATCTTTTTGACTTCTGTATCTTTCATGGTGATATTGGGTTATGGGTAGTTAGTATACTAATGGTATCACATCTTTTGTTATGTATAATATGCAGTACACCTAAGACAATATGGAAATATCAATTCACATATCAAATTGTAGTCTACCAATCCCTTTTATCAAGCATGCTTTTATTGTCCTTACTGACGGATCAATAAAGTATCGATACGAAGTGCTTCATGTCAAAAACCCCAACGGTTCATACAAGGGTACATATATACATAAAGATGCCTACCCTCTCGATGCTGGTATACCCGTATTTCATACTTATAAGAAAAAGTTTTGGAAATCAACATGTATATTCAACACCAAGATCACAATGAATTTAGCCACTTCTTCAAATTTTGATTTTGGTATATTTGAAAAGATATTGCATGAATATCCTCACAAATATACATATGGTCTATGGTGCAAGAACAGTAATTCGTTTATTAGTTGGGTACTTGATAGATTATCTATATCTTTTGGTCTACCTTGGAACTGTATCGGAAAGTAAAACTCAAATCGGAGATTTTTTCAGATACAATACCCAGAATGCTCCACATACAAATCATATCCACTTTTGCAAAAGCGATATCATTATTGGAATATATACGATTGCAAACATCGTGCTCAAAAATACAGACATCGCCATCTTCGATGGATGTACATCGAGTTTTACCGCGAAAGCAACAGTATTTGAAGCAAGTGGAACAATAGAAAGTAGGATAAGAACCTGATAGATAGTCGGAGAGTACACATGCAATACCTGCATATCTATATAAATAATTGAACAAACTAAAAGTGGATAGGCTATAAATTTTGCAACAAAAGAAAATCCTGTAAACACATAGTCAATCTGCCATTTCGTAATACTAGCGAGCCCTGCGCCAACAAGCATCATGCCGAGAACGGAATATGCTCCTCTTACACTTAAAACAGCCTCTTGTATATTTCCACCGATATTAATATGTAATATGTTGATAATGGCACCAAGCAAAAAAGCGTATATTGTTGGCAATTTCACCAGCTTAATTAGACTCTCTCGTGTCGAATACCTTCCCTTTGCAGTAATATAGTAACCAAGCGTACACTCATACAACACTAAGCCAAAGATAAACAGTACAGCATAACTAAATGCTTGCTCTCCAAATAGCGCAATAATAACAGGGAGTCCGAAATACCCCACATTTCCCGCCCCAGCACTGAAAGCAAGAATATTTTTTTCTGACCCAGTCCATATGCGTTTTCCTAATATATAAAAACTCAAGC
>JBJOQZ010000006.1:0-5155 GCA_046049705.1 Candidatus Parcubacteria bacterium
ATTATGTCTACACAAAAGTTGTGAAATGTATGAATACCAACTTTGTATGCCGGATCGCCAATAAGTCTTGCCAATCTATCACGCATATTTATTGCAGCTGATTCCGTAAATGTAAGACAAAGGATATGCGAAGGTTGAGCATGAGTCTTACGCAAAATTTCAGCTACACGCATACTGAGGATTTCAGTTTTTCCTGATCCAGGACCTGCTACCACCAAGAGCGGACCTTCGATAGTTTCCACTGCTTTTCTTTGCTCGGGATTGAGTTTTTTAAAGCGTTCTTCAAAATTGATATAAGGGTCAGACATAAGGATATTATACGACCATACACCAATATCTGTATTATTGACTGGTTGATATGTATGTTACTTATTTACATAAAAGAAAAAGAAATACCGCCGGGCCCCAAAGGGGTCCGGCGGGTTGTACTCAAATGATAGCAAGCCATCACAAGAGTCGTGTCTACAGAGACAATTGGTCACTCAAGGATTACTCCTCGGTGCCACAATTCTCTTTGAAGCAAATCCAGGTAGTGGACAATTTGCATTTCTGCTTCATCCGAGTTTTTGGTCTCAGCTGATCTTGTAGGATCAGAAGGATAGCTGACACTTCCGGTCAGCTCCTCACCCTTGGAGACCGAAAGAACTGATACCCTGTGGTACCCTTTCTTCAGATACTCTCCCTCAAATCCGTTCTCATCCATGCCACCTGGATGAGGTGATACTATCTCTTCCAAGCGTATCGTAAAGACTGGGTCCATTCCAATCTCCAGCGTCTCCGTCACACTGAACTTGACCACCTTTTTATCGGTGACCCTGAACTCAATTCCGGCGATATCACCAGGATTATCGACTGCCTTTTTCAAGGCCTCATGAATCTGGCTTACATAGGAATATCTCCCCAACCGATATCCATCTGTAGCCTTTGATTTCAGGCTCTTTAGGGGGCCTCGGAGGTGGAATACCAACTCAGGACCCCTCTCCCAAAACTCTTTTTCCTCAGCTGCCCGTCTGGCGCTTTCTTGCCTCAACAGACGGTCATGATTGCGGTTATTGGTTTCAGTCAGGATCCCAAGGTATACAAGTACCCCGACGAATGCGAGGATAGCTGACACCAGGAAGATTGATCCCCAACTTGTTTTTGTTTCGTATTCGTTCATGTTTTGTGCTCACTTCGAAGTATGGTTTGTTTTGTGAAGTGAATTAAATATACCTATTAGATATACTTGATTCACTTCACACCACATACCTGTATAACAAATATTAATGGCTATACATAAGCACATTTCTCAAAGATCTAATCAGAACTATACAATATATTGAATATATAGTCAAATACATTATTTGTAGGCACTTGATTTTTTAACTTATATATGATATAATATTATGTTAAAAGTACATTAATATATCCCCTTTATGGCATTTAGAACTTAAATTATTGAGTTTTAAATGCCCTAAAGGGCGATCCATATGCGAAATGCATCCATAAACAAAGTTGGGATCAAGGTCTTCGTGACCCTGGTCATCACCCTCATCATCAACCTCTCCTGCCCTATCACAACATGGGCGCAGGATACAAATAAACCAGCAGGCACCTTGACGACCGAGTCCACCGCGTACTGCCTCCCGGCAGTGCAAGGTGCACTTGGGCAAGCCTTCGGGTTTAACCCTCCGGTGACGACAGTCACTCCGGCACAGGCATCCTTCGTGAAGCAATACTTCGCGACTCGAATGCAACTGGACTGGTCAAATAAGCTCCGCAAAGATGGCGTGCTGGACTATATGTCCGGCCCATCCAACAAGGTGCAAAATTGGCTTGCCACGAAAGGATTCAAGATGAACCTCGGAAGCGGCGACGCTGTTGCCTCAGTCTTCGATGTTAAGCTGGACTGGGTGACTCCAGGCCAGCCAACATCCATGATGGTGGACAAAGTCGCCTACTCGGCGGCAAAGTTCACCATCGGCAAGTTGGAAGATAAGTCTGCTGACAACGGTAGGTACGCAGCATTCAAACCAGAGAAAGAAGTGAAAGGCTTTACCGGCCCACACTTCTATCTCCCAGTCACCAAGAAGGGTTGGACAGTCTCCATCATGGAGTACATCGGTGAAGGTAACGAACTTGCTTTGATTCAGGCCTGCAGGACGCTCAAAGAGACAGCGCAAGCTGTCGATGAGAGTTTTACCGCAGGTACTGTGACAATCCCGAAAGTCTCCATGATGAAGGAAGTTGACGTATCAGTGCTGATGAATATGAGCGGCGAGAAAGACGGGAAGAAATTCCGCGTCGATCAAGCCATCAAAGTCTGCAAGTTCGACCTAAGCGACACAGGTGTCAAAGCCAGTGCTGCAGTTGCACTTGTGAGTAAAGGCCCTGCACCAAGGAGTCATATCATCGACGGCCCATTTGCCGTCATGATTTGGGACAGTAGTGGAATCTACCCGGCTTTCGTCGCACTCTGTGCGTCGGATAGTTGGGTCAAGGAGAGCAAGTAAGCCTGTTTCCTCGTCTTAGTCTCCAAAATTCGCGCCGGCAGAACCCCCCAAGTTCTGCCGGCGCTTTTATTTTTCATTAGCAAAAACGCACATACTTATTTTTCTTCCGCAGGTACATAGTGCCGAGGACTGCATTTCACCTAAGACGAAGACACCACCATTATGTTTGCCTCCGCAGGACGAAGTCCGAGGACAGCAAACATAATGGTGGTGTCTGAGTCTAGTAGTTCTTCAACCGATTCACCTTCTCATGTTGTCGAATCTTTTCGTGCGCCTTTGCTTCAATTTGTCGGATACGTTCTCGAGTTACGCCGAACATCTTTCCTACTTCTTCGAGTGTATGCTGAATGCCATCATTGAGTCCATGTCGGAGGGCCAAGATTTCTCGTTCTTTTTCTGAAAGGTCGCTTAAGATTTCATTGACTTGATCAGCCAAGATTCTTCGAGATGATTCTTGATCTGGAGATAAAATTTTATCATCTGGAATAAAATCTCCAAACATAGATTTATCATCACCATCATCCCCTACTGGCGCGTCGAGAGATACAGTATTTTGATCAATCTTCTCAATCATATATACCTTTTCTGGTTCGATACCCATTTCAGTTGCAATTTCTTCTGGGAGAGGCTCTCGTCCAAGATCTTGAAACAATCGTCGTACCACTTGCTTATATTTTGCAATCGTTTCCACCATATGCACAGGTACACGGATCGTACGTGACTGATCTGCAAGTGCTCGAGTGATTGATTGTCGAATCCACCATGTTGCATATGTAGAAAACTTAAATCCTTTTGACCAATCAAATTTATCTACTGCCTTAAATAGACCAAGGTTTCCTTCTTGGATCAAGTCAAGGAGTGTAAGATCAGGACTTCTGTTTGCATATTTTTTAGCAATAGACACAACGAGTCGCAAGTTTGCCTTTGCGAGCAAATTTTTCGCTTCATCATCTCCAAGTTGGATTCGCTTTGCAAGCTCTTTTTCTTCATGCGCATTGATAAGTGGATACTGACCAATTTCTTTCAAATACATCTGAATTGAATCATAGGTATCACTTCGTACAGTTCCGTATTTTTTGAGAATATCTTCAGCGTCTTTATTGAAATCAAGCATACCTCCCCCTTCAAGAATATCTACACCAGCAGTTGAAAGCTTTTCATACAATACTTCCAAAAATGAAACGTCTTCTTCGATAGTTGGAAATACTTTCAAAATTTCATCATATGTTACAAATCCTCTATCTTTACCTTTTTGAATCAATTCATGGGCTTTTATATCCAGTGCTGATTGAGCTTTATGTTCAGCTTTAGCTTGAGCCTTCTCTGCTTGTTGTGATGCAAGCAAAATTGCCATTTCTGATTGTGGAGTTTTTGTTTTGTTTTTCTGTGCACCCGCTGATTTATTTTGCACAGATGAAATTTTGCTATTTTTTTTATCTTTATTTTTCACCGCAGATTTAGTCTCAACTTTTTTAATAGACTTCACTTTTACTTGAGACTTTTTTGATACAGACTTAACAACTGCTTTTTTTGCAGGTTTTGAAGTTTTCGCAGTTGTTTTTTGAGAAGTTTTTTTGTTATTTTTCATAAAATATATGGTATCTAGAGGGGTGAATAATGCTTATAAAAAAGGACTATGTATTATGGCTTACTATTAACCTGACCATGATTGCGGTTATTTCGCCTCACATTAAGCTCGCTGAGCTTGAGTGAAATGTCTTGGCATTTCTTAATTATTTCATCTGATTGTACCTTATCTTTAGCCTTTTCTGCAAGCTGGAGGCTTGACATAAGTTGCGTGAGTTCAGACTTGAGTGCCCTCTCTTCAAGTTCAATCATGAGTTCAGAAAGATGTTTTTCTGCAGAGTCATTTCCAAACAACATTTCAGCTTCAAATAATAATTCATCTTTTTCATGTTCGATCAGATAATCTGCAATACCTTGATCATCTTTTGAAAGAAATGCTTTTACTGTATTTCTATATGTAGCTCCATTTTCTCCTTTTGATTCCATATACAAGATTAGTGCAAGAGTTCTTCGCAATACTACATCAACAGATTTTGAAGATGCCACTTTTCTTACTTTTGTATCATGCTCACTTGAATCATTGTCTCTATCCTGATCTGATCTTATATTTGTCTCTTGCAAATCTGAATCTGCAAATGGAACACTATCACGCTCAGAAGCACTGTTTATTGCAATATGTTTTTCTACTTCCTCAGTCAAAGCTTTTTCTGGGATTTTTGTTTGCATAGACACAAGAGATATAAGTTCGGCACGACGAATTGCACTTGGAGTTAGTGCAATATCTGGAACCAAATCTTTTTCAATAGCTTTCATTAAATCATGTGACTCTGGATGCATTCGTTGCAGGATCGCAAGATAGTACGGCACGACATGTGTAGACTCTTTAAGTGCTCGGATAAATGCTTGTTTATCTTTTTGAATGAGTGATGCGGGATCTTCGCCTTGAGGCAAAGTCACTACTTTTACATCGAAACCTTGTTCAATCGCCAATCTCTCTCCCCTTCTCGTCGCGCCATATCCAGCTTTATCACCATCATACATAAAGAGGATATTTCGAGTCATACGTGAAATTTTCATCAAGTGACCATCGGTAAGTGCTGTACCAGATGTAGCAACAGCGTTTTTGACACCAGCTT
>JBJOQZ010000007.1:0-4874 GCA_046049705.1 Candidatus Parcubacteria bacterium
ACTCAAAGATGGAAGTATGCGTGCAATTCTTCTAGCTTCTTCAGTAAACTTTGCACTTAAATCATCCGATGAACAACAGGCAATCATCTTCCAATTTCAAAACTTCCTTAACTCGATAAACTTTTCAATCCAGATATATTCACAATCTAGAAAGCTTGATATACGGCCATACATAGCCCTCCTAGAAGAGAGAATCCATAATCAAGTAGGGGATCTCATGAAGATGCAGACGAGAGAATACGTGGAATTCGTCAAAAATTTTACAGAGTCTACAAATATCATGACTAAAAGCTTTTTTATTGTCGTGCCATATACGCAAGTACTCCTTAATCCAACAAAAAGCTTTAAATCGGGTTTTTTTAGCAAAAAAACAAAAGAAGAAAAGAAACTTGAAGCTGAAAGTGAATTTGAAGAGAAACGCAGTCAATTACAACAAAGAATTGAAGTGGTGGAACAAGGCCTTGTACGTTGCGGAGTACGTATCGCACCACTTGGCACCGAAGAATTGATTGAATTATTTTACAAAATATTTAATCCAGGCGATGTAGAGAAGCCAATCCACGTCGGATAATATATAATATACATACATGGGAATTTTTGACTTTTTATCTGGAAAAAATAAACAAGGTACTTCATCTCCAAAGATTACCTCAATTCTACCGCAAGAGATTTATCAATCTGGTGTACTTGAATTACAAGATGTTATAGCACCCTCTGCACTTAAAATCAGCCCTCGAGCACTTAACCTTGGAGACAAGATTGTGCGAACATTCTTCGTTATCTCATACCCACGTTTTCTTTCAGAGAGCTGGTTTGCACCCGTAATCAACCTCGATAAGATTTTTGATGTTTCAATTTTCGTACATCCAATTGATACTGCTTCAGTATTACGTCAATTTCAGAAGAAAGTAGCAGAAGTACAAAGCCAAATTCACCTCCGAGAGGAGAAAGGGTTGGTACGTGACCCGATGCTTGATACAGCATATCAAGATCTAGAAGCACTCCGAGACCAACTTCAACAAGCACAGGAGAAAATTTTCGATGTAGGGCTATATATCTCAATCTACGGTGATACAGAACAAGAACTTGACAAGATAGAATCTGAAATCAAATCTATGCTCGAAGCCAGCTTGGTATACCTTAAACCTGCTCTTTTCCAACAAGAACAAGGATTTAAATCAGTACTTCCTGTGGCAGACGACCAACTTATGGTGCACTCAAAGCTCAATTCTTCACCGCTTTCAAGCGTCTTTCCATTCATTTCATTTGACTTAACTTCCGATAAAGGAATCCTGTTTGGTATCAACCGTCATAATTCTAGCCTTATTTTGTTTGACCGATTCAGTCTTGAAAACTATAACTCTGTGACTTTTGCAAAAGCTGGTTCTGGTAAATCATATTCAACAAAACTAGAAATTCTTAGAACACTTATGTTTGATACAGATGTGATTGTACTCGACCCAGAACGAGAATATGAATATATGGCAGAAGCTACAGGTGGGCGATACTTCAATATTTCACTTACTTCTGAACACCATATCAACCCATTTGACCTTCCTATAGCGAGAGAAGATGAATCAGGAGCCGATGTCCTTCGATCAAATATCGTAAACCTTGTAGGACTCTTCAGAATCATGCTTGGTGGCCTTACTCCAGAGGAAGATGCGATTATCGATCGTGCAATTACAGAAACATATGCGCTCAAAGACATTACCCCTGAAAGTGACTTTACAAGAGTAGAACCACCGCTCATGTCAGACTTTGAACTTGTACTAGCAGGTATGGAAGGAGGTGAGTCACTTGTTCAAAGGCTTACAAAATATACTAAGGGTACTTGGGCAGGATTTATCAATCGTCCCACAAACGTAGATATCAATAAGAAATTCGTTGTATTTTCACTTCGAGACATGGAAGATGAGTTGAAGCCGGTGGCTATGTATATTGTGATGCACTTTATCTGGAACTCAGTCCGAAAAGAATTAAAACGTAGACTTCTTGTAATTGATGAGGCCTGGTGGATGATGAAGTCAGATGATACAGCATCATTCCTCTATGGACTTGCAAAACGAGGACGAAAATATTACCTCGGGCTTTCTACAATTACTCAAGACGTTGAAGACTTCCTTCGTTCTCCATATGGACTCCCGATTATCACAAACTCGTCTATCCAGCTTCTCCTCAAACAATCACCATCATCTATTGATATCGTTCAAAAAACCTTTAACCTTACAGATGAAGAAAAATATCTCCTTCTTGAATCTGATGTAGGGGAAGGTATCTTCTTTGCCGGCCTCAAGCATGTGGCTATTAAAATTATCGCATCATATACAGAAGATCAGATTATTACATCTAATCCGTCGCAGATATTGGCTATTAAAAAAGCTAAAGAAGATTTGGCTTCTCGAGGCCTTCTTGGACAAGATACAGATTCACATCAAAGTAATTCAGGAATTGTTTCTACTGAGGCAAATGCAGAGCGTACAAGAAATATAGGTAGCCTTCTTGGACAATAAGACGATAGGGGTTTAAAATACATCCCATATGGTAGATAGATCAACCCTCAAAAACCCAAACGGTCTTTTACCTGAATCCGAAAAAACTACTGAACTAGGTGGTGAAAGGAGAACTTGGACCTTGCGAGATAGTCCAGAAGCAGGTACATATACACTTCAAGCCATCGTCGACACTAAAGAGAAAGAAAAAAACGAGTCTCTTGCCAAAGAACAAAATACTCTAATTGACACTGAGAGTTCAGCTCAAATACAAAATCCACAAGTAACTGAGGTTGATCTCAATGAAGACATAGGTGATGATACAAATGAAAATGAAGCGGAAGCTGAAGAAGAGGCTAGAGAAGAAATTGAGGAGGAAAACACTAGAACTGCTCTCAATCAAAAACAAGCATCTCTAGCAAAAAAAGAGTCTGAGGGGGAAAAAGAGAAGGAGGGTCTAAGTTTTGGTTGGTTTATGATAGCTTTAATTATGGCCCTATTGTTTGATGGAATAGGTTTTCTCATTAATTTTATACCTGTTATCGGCCAAGCGGTTGCATCTTTAATCATTACTCCTCTTGGACTTACATTTATATGGCTTATGCATGTATTTAGTGGTGTTCCATTTGATATGAAAGCAAAATCAAGACTTGCGGTGACGGGTATAATCGAATTTATACCCATAATACAAGTTGTTCCTGCCCTTACCGCATGTGTATTGCTTTCAAAAGCGATGCCGATGCTTGAAAAAAGAGCACTTGATGTTGCAAATAAATTAGGTGGTGAACAAGCTGAAAAACTGATGCAAAATCAAATAAGCCATCCGAATAGTGCTATAATGAATATAAAGTAATGAATAAAAAGACATTTTCTGCTACAAAGAAATTTCTCTTGGCAATAAATGCTGTCTTGCTTTTTATTATTGCATTTCAAATAGGTGGAAGGTTAGCGAAAGCTCAAATTGTTTATTTTGATGAACCACAACCTGTGAAAAACCAGGGTACGAACAGTACCAATAACAAAACAAGTAACACAATTGATAAGTCTGAACTTGAAGCATTACTCAATCGGCCTGCAACTGCACAGTATCAAGAATTCAAAGACCAGATATCGAGTGTTGTCTCCCCAGAGAACCCTGGACCAGATCAGCTGACAAATATTTCTTTGAGCACATATAGCTTTGACATAAACAGTGCTGAGGTTACATGGAAAGTAAACGGTAAAGTGATTAGAAAAGGACTTGGTATTAAAAACTTTGGAGTAGTAACAGGTAAAGCCGGTTCAGTAACAACGGTTGATGTTGAAATTGACCCTAGAGACAGACCAGTTATTACAAAGACATTTACTTTTAAACCAGGTGAAGTAGACCTTCTTTGGCAATCAGATGTATATGTACACCCATTTTACAAAGGAAAAAGGTTATATACACCAGAATCTACCCTTACATTTGTAGCCATGCCTCGTAACACAAGTGGTGTTATCGACCCTGCATCTACAGTATTTAACTGGAGAATAAACGGCAATAATCAAGCAGACAAATCTGGATTTGGAAGAAATGCATATACTTTTGAAGGGCCAATTATTTTGCGTCCTGTTGAGGTTGAAATTCAGGCATATACCCCAAGTAAAAATGCAGGGGAGGCAAAAGAAGTGGCCACAGCAGATGTAACTGTTCAGCCAAAATCTTCTGGAGTTTTATTTTATGAGAACAACCCTCTTTATGGAGTACTCTTTAACAAGGCACTTAGGGGCAATTTAATCCTTGATAAGGAAGAACTTAGTGTTTCTGCTTATCCTTATTTTCAAACCGTAAGAGGAAAGAATTCCGATTTATTTTATCAGTGGGTAGTGGACACATATCAAGTTGATGTTCCTGCCAACCAAAACACTATTACTTTAAAGAGGGTACAAGCAGAGAAGGGTAAAAGTACAATAGCCGTACAATCACAAAACCCATTAAAAATACTTCAAACAGCACAGACCGCTCTAAATATTACATTTGATAGACCTATTCGAAATAGCGATACAAAGAATGAATTTGGTAACTAATACTCAACTCACCACAGTACTCAAAAAAAGTGTAGCAACACTCTCACTTGCTTTTATGTGTGCAATCACTCTTTTTTTAGGTATACAAACAGGTATTCAGAGCGCATATGCTGCTACATCAGATATTTTTAAACCTCAATGTACTACGCAAGAGTGTTTATTTACTTTTTTAGCACCAATAGAGTTTTTTGCTGACGAAGACGGAAAACTAAATGTAGCCAAAGACGGAGCAACAACATATCTTAAAGGTTTATATACATTTGGTATTGCCATAGCTTCAGCACTTGCAGTACTTATGATTACTCTTGGTGGAGTACAGTATTCAACTACAGA
>JBJOQZ010000008.1:0-14125 GCA_046049705.1 Candidatus Parcubacteria bacterium
AAATGACACGAATACTAGGCAAAACTGAGGCAAGTTCTGTTTCAGTGAGCGAGCGAAGAGTAGTTACATCAAGAACTGAACCAGGTGTATACATTCCTAAATCTTTAGCAATTGCAGTTGCGGTACCTTCATGGTCCCCTGTCATAATAACCGTCTTGATGCCAGCAATATGCAATGTGTCCATAACTTCTTTTATTCCTTCTCGAAGTGGATCTTTAAATGCAATAAGCCCATCGAGGATAATGTCTTGTTCATACACATGATGCAATTCAGAAATATCTGACATCTGTGATACAGACTTGTGCGCCACACCAAGAAGCCTCTTACCTTCGAGAGCCTGAGTATGGATGATGTCTTGTAATTTTTTCTTTTCATTATCTGACAATGAAGTGAATTGCAATAAGATATCTGGTGCCCCAAAAAAAACTAATTCATATTTATCTTGAGCACCGTGATTATCACCAGTATTACTATCGTTTTTACTATCATGTTTCTGGACAAGTGATACAGAAAACTTATGTATTGAGTTAAATGGTAAAGATTGCACTACTTTTGATTTATCTTGCAAATATGCTAGATCATGACCATACCGTGCGAGGCCTTGTACCAAAGCCACCTCCATTATTTTCCCTTCCATAATCCACCGATCAGGAGTATCAGAAGGATTCTCAATATGTACTTGGGTATTAACTACGGCACGTTCAATAAAATCGCTTCTTTCTCCGATTTGCGCATATGCACTTACAAATATATTTGAGTGAGGGTCAAAAGGTAGTATATCGACCAGCGTCATCTGTGCCTTTGTCAATGTCCCAGTTTTATCAGTCAAAATAACGGTAGTTGTGCCCAATGTCTCAGCAGCAACAAGTTTCTTTATCACCCCTTTTCTTTTAGCCATGCGCTCTACGCCGATAGCGAGAATCACCGTCATAGCGATAGGTAAGCTTTCAGGAATAGCAGATACCGCAAGTGCCAGAGCAGTTACAAACATATCTCGAATTGGATATCCAGCTTGCACGCCTCCGACAAATACAAAAAAGATTAGTATGATAAGCATAATACTCAAGCGAACACTGAACTGTTTTATTTTGTGTTGAAGCGGTGTCTCATCATCAACTTGATCATCCAACAATGAAGCAATTTTTCCAAATTCTGTTTTGAATCCAGTTGCACATGTAATCATAATTGCACTACCTTGTGTGACGAGTGTTCCGGCAAATACAATACTATTTCGATCACCTAAGACTGATTCTATCGGGTCAATACCTACGTTTTTAGATATTGCCAATGACTCTCCAGTGAGTACCGCTTCATCAACTTGAAAATCATTAGTAAATATCAATTTTCCATCTGCGGGTATACGTTCACCTTGATTTAATTTGACGATATCACCAGGTACAATATCTTCTGTATCAACACTGATTTCTTTACCATCGCGAATTATTCTTGTGTTCTGTTTCAGATATTTTGCCAATGCACCTATCGCCTTATCTGCTTTGAACTCTTGATAAAAACCAAGTGCAACATTTGCCACAACGGCAATAAGGATAAAAACAGCGTCTTGGAGATGTGATACAAAAAAAGTAATTACCGCTGCAACCAATAGAACCAAGATAAGCGGGCTTTTAAATTGATTAAACAGTATCATCAGAGCTGCATGGTTTCGCTTTGAATGTAAAATATTCTTACCAATATGTTTCAACCGATCTGTGGCATGTTGTTCAGTTAAGCCATATACAATATCTGATTCAAGCGATTTAGCTATATCTTCAGGGCTTTGATTCCAATACAGAGATGTCATGTCTATGAATTATATATCGTATTTGCTATCATATATAGTACATATATCCACTTTATTTTTATACATATGTCAAAGCACCACCCCACTCAAAACGCCATTCAATTATTTTCAAAGAAACATACCTATATATTCATTCTCCTTGCTGTACTTGTTGGCATAATTATTGGCGCTTTTGGTTTTTCTCATTCAAGTGGAACAATGAGAGTTTCAGATAGTGAGTGTATCACCACGCTTACCTTTATCAAACCTACAATCAACTGTGATGTCACTGAGAAAAAGTCGATACAATTGGATGAATTGCAAGAAAAACTGGATATTCTTGTAAACGGATATATCAAGACCGGACAAGCAACACGTGTCGGAGTATTTGTAAGAGACTTGCACTCCACTCGATTTGCGGGTGTGAATCAAAACGAGAACTTCATCATGGCAAGTCTTCTCAAACTCCCACTTGCTATCGCAGGATACAAGCTCGCAGAAGTAGAGCCTAAAATTCTTGAGCAAACATTTACATATGATGGAAATCCAGATTTATATGCCGAGCAAAATATCCCAGTTTCTGACAAAATAAAAATCGGACAAAAATATACATTGCGAGAATTGATAATGCGATCTATCGTGTATTCAGACAATACAACCGCACAAATATTAAGTGATTTTTATGCACCAGGATATTTTGACCTTATCTTAAATGCACTTGGTGTAAAACTTCGCCTTGATGATAAAAACGGTGAAGATCTAGTGAGTCCAAGAAATTATGCGAACCTGTTTAGAAGTTTGTACAATGCATCTTACCTCACTGCAGATTATTCAAATGAATTACTTGAAGTACTTACAAATACAACCTACCGTGAGGGAGCAGTAAAAAATATTCCATCCGATGTCAAAGTGGCACATAAGTTTGCCGAGAGAACAGTGGTGGATATTTATGGAAGACCTTCATTTAGACAATTTCACGAATGTGGATTGGTATATGTAAAGGATGGCGCTGAACCATATAGCTTCTGCATCATGACTGAAGGCACTGACTTTGATCGACTAGAAAAAGTTCAACAAGAAATCGGTCAAGAAATATATCTCTTGATGTCACAATAATTTCACCTGTCTCAAACCCTTCAGGTCGAGGTATTTTGTTTACTAGCCTGACTAGTAAATCTCTTCCCTATTTCAAAACTCCGACTTTGTATTTTGCAAATACCGCTGCTTGAGCTCGTCCACCTTTTCCATGTTCTTCACGGAAAGCCTCTGTACCATCTTTACCACAAATACCCATAATCGCTCTCTTGCCTCCTGGGTGTTCAGCAATAAATTGAGTAAGATTGTACACATTTCCATCTATAGTCGTCCAACAATCTGAATCAGTAGCATGAATCGCAATATCAGCAAGAGTGAATGTACTGATTTGCGCAGTGCTTGTAGTTGCACCACCAGTGGCTACACCACCCTTAATTTGAGCATCGATTTCTTCTTGTGTTTTCAAAGCAGCTTCAGTGGATGTGCTTCCATATTGATCATATTCATTGATAGATTGGCTTTGTTTTCCACTCTGATTCGAGCTAAGTACAAACACTACTCCAATGACAATAACGAGAGCGATGATAATTGAGACAATGAGTGATTTTTTTGTTTGCATAATACTTATTATAATATCAGAAATGATGCTTTATTTGTACTCGTAGAGCCAGATATACTATTCGTCAATACGTCATCAAAAAAGCATAACAATCTATACCAAGTCTTCCTTCTCGATTTCAACTCTTTCATCCCTCAGAATAAAACCATTTTCATCTCTTATTGGCATATTTATCCAGAGGGTTGTGATTGTTGCAGACCACATCTTTTGCGCGCTTTCAGGTGAATAATAATCTAAATTGATTTTTTCTTTACCTTCTTCTACCCTTGAAGCATTGACTATCTCAAGTCCAATCTCTAATTCTTTTCCGTCGAGGATGCGGCCTCCGACGCACTGTATATAGACCCCACCATGTTCAATTCTATCAAACAAAACTGCCAGTATTTGACCTGTTCTCAGTATATTTTGAGAATGTAATGTCTCAACATTTGAATCCCAGTATATATGTTCGAGTTTTTTATCGTAATAAAATCTTACAGGGCTATTATGTGGTGAACCATCTGCATTTGTTGTGGCAAGTGAGATATGTTTACTTGTCTTAATCAGTTCCTTTGCCCTATTCATTTTTATTTCTGGAATTTTCATAGTTGGAATGATTATAGCATTTTGCTTGTGCTTGGTGGTTTTTATTGTTTCTGTACCCCTCACTGTACAACTTCGTCCGGCTTTCTCATCCTTCGGTCGATTAGGTAAAAGAAAAAAGCAGATACTAGATCTGCTTTTTTCTACTATGCTCCCCCGGTAGGGATCGAACCTACGACCAATCGATTACATTTATCCTAAAATTACTTAAAGGGATGGACTATATCATCTTCGTTCACATGAATTACCTTGGCTATAAAATAAATTAGACAAGACATTCAAGTGTGACGAAGCGAGGCGCTTCCTGGGAACATATGTTCCGAGTACTCCCGTTTGGGATAGTCTCTACACCTTCTATAAAGCACTATGCTTTATAGCTTGGCTCGGTATTATCCAATATGATTTTAGCCATTTGGACTTCACCGAGTTCACCTCGTTTTTCAACCAAAATTTCTTCTGGAAGCTGCGTAACACCGGCTTCAACTTCTCGGTGACAGTTTGCACAAAGCAGTACACATTTATCTAACTCTTCTTTTACTTTTTGCCAGGACCTAGTATACCCTTTTTGACCTATTCCAAAAGATTTTTGTTTAGGGTCAATATGATGTAACTCCAGTGCACCGGGATGCTTAGAATAGTTGCAAATTAGACATTTTGAGCCTTTATACTCAATAGCCATCTGCTTGATTTTATGTCTCCGCTTTGTAACTGCCAGCACGAGATATTGTCGCCTATCGGCGTATTTCCTTTTTTCAGGCATATCCTGATTATACTTGGAAATATGACACAGTCGATTGCTCTACCGCTGAGCTACAGGGGAATATTATTCATTTGTAAATGAACTCTCATATGATAGCAAAAAATCAGTGATTCGCAACCCTTTGTATATCCTCTATGCGCCCTCGATGCAGCCTAAAACTTTCAATCGATCTCATAGCTTTTTACCCTTATCTCATCCACTATTCCAGGTCCACCTTAAACCCTTTTCATATACCCCCTCCTCTCCCCCTCACTCAATTTCTCAATCGCATATCGTAGTGCCGTCCGAGGCATCTTGGTGCTATGCATATCCAAAAACTGTATCAGTACTTTCTTATCCTTTTTTCCTGCTTCTCGAAGCATCCATCCGACCGCTTTATGTATCAAATCTTCTGTATCCCCAAGAAGGGCTTCAGCGACCTTTGTCACAATATCAAGAGATGTTCCTGTGCGTATGATATAGAGTGTCGATACCATAGCAATCCTTCGCTCCCAGATATTTTTTGACTTAGCATGCTTCAAAAGTACATCAAGCATATCTATTTTACGATACAAGAAAAGATAAGATCCATAGATATGATATGCGGAAGTATCTACCAAATCCCAATTATTAACATACTGCATCTGCTTCAGATATACATCGACAATACCCTTATGATTCTTCTGAATATCTTTTTCTCCAATAGAACCAATAGCAACCTTACCCTTCTTTATATACAACCTCAATACCTTAAGCGATAGGAGTATCAAAGCACAAAGACGTATTTCATGTATCGGATTTTGCAATAGTTTTGACACTTCACCAAGATCCATATCGATATACTTTTTGGCTACAAGACGTGTATGCGGCACCGTAACACCAATAAACTTGTCCCCTTCTCCATACTGACCTTTTCCAGTTTTAAAAAACGAAGAAAGCACATGAGCTCGTCCTGGCTCTATGTACTTTTTCATTTCTCGTACTACATCGTCCTGCTTTGCAGATATTGTATCTAATGATTTCATATTGATATATCGCTACGATAATATCATAAACCACACTAGTTCACAGTTAACCACTAATACATATCGCTACCTGGTTGCTGAGATAATTGCAGTCTCGGTATTTTCTCCTACAGCGGAGACTGTCACACGCCCAAGACTATCTACACCAACAGAATACCCCGTGAAGTAATCATGCTCATTTATCCACCGGGCAGAGATATGCCCTGGATCGATTGGAAGTGCTGAGATATAGACCGGCACCAAACATGGTGCCAAATCATACATATCAGTATCACTACTTATACCTGTACTGCTTGCAGGAAGTTCAAAGAGGCCGTCATCTCCACAACGAAATATACCTCCATGATCTGCCATATTTTGACCTATGGCACTAAGAATTGTGGCTACATCTGCTGCCCGCTTAGTATCTCTTGCTGTCTTGAACTGCTTTGCGGGATTAACTGCAACAAGCACAAGAGTGGCCAAAATCGCCAAAATACCAATCACCACCAAAATCTCAATCAAAGTAAAACCCTTGGACAAGGTATTCTTTAATTTTGCTTGCCCACCTTTTTTAATCAAAGTATCTTTGCTTTGCATATATTATAGAAACTATATTATTTACTATTAATCGCACGAAATATCGCACGGTGTAAGTGTAAGCATCCTTGATTAGGTTTTGATAAAGATGCGCTTGATATAAAATTCATCTCCAGTAGTTACCACAACATGTACAGTATATCGAGGCATACTTGCAATCTCGCTCACTTCAATACCTATCTCTCCACCACTTTCACTGATACTTTCTTTTGTATCTAGACCACCTTGAGATTTGAGTAGGACTTCAAATATATATTCTTTTTCACCCATAAGTTCAAGAGCGACTGATTCGACAGTAAAGATGCAATTATATGTATTTGGCAATGAATACACTGATATACCCTTATCACTTGCATGCATCTTATCTATATATACATACCCTTGTTGCCATATCGATCTCTCAAGTACGCGCACACAGCGCAATATATCCATATCAATTGTAAACTTTCTATCGATTTCTCTTTGGTACTGTTGCACTAGAAAAAGTGAACTTGAAATATGCGATAGATTCACTAGCAATGCAATACAAAAGAAAATAACGATTGGTATAACCATGCCAATACTCTACATATTTGATATTAAAAAAATATCAATTCATACTTTCAATATATTTCATCTCACTGCAGATATACTGCTCATATGCAAAAAAGATATATATACATCAAGTCAAAAACCTTACCCTACTTTCGTATCCATTCTCTGTGTGATAAACCATTTACCTACATATGCGACTCCGACGATTCCTAATACTAATCCTATGATTGATAGTATATGTTCTGCAGATTGCCATTCCTTACCTACATATGCACCCGTAGAGATAATCGTAGTCGTCCACACCAAGGCTCCCATAAAATTGAGCGGGATAAACCTGCGCATTGAAAGATGTACTAATCCTGCCACCATGGGTACCACAGGTCGAATTGGACCAATGAATCGCCCTATAATTACACTCTTACCACCGTGCTTTGAAAAAAATGCTTTCCCTGCATCGAGATGTGAAAGCTTCAAAAACTTCTTGTTTTCTTTAAAGAATTTACTTCCATACCTTCCGATAACATATGCAATACAATCACCAAGTATCGCACCTACAGTTGCAACAAGGATACAAGGAATAAGGTCAATCTGAGTCAAAGATACCAAGAAACCAAAGAAAAGCAGGACGAGGGTTCCAGGGGTAAATGTCCCGATTACAGGAGTAGACTCCAAGACTGCCACAAGGAGTACAATCAAGTACATATATCCCCCAAGTGAGTTGGCAATCGGAGTAAGTTGCACGATAAAATCAATCATCCAATCAAACATAGTTTATATCTTACCACATGTTAACAAGCTTTATCTCCACATCGCTTAGGGTCAAAGATGGTAGGTGACACATCCTTCTCATTTACCAGATCTGCAATCCGAGATGCACCATAAATACTTGCGAGTATCCCTACCCCATTGCAACCCAAATTATACATAAGCACCGGATTAAGCGGTTCGGCTCCAATCATACGAATTCCATTTGGAGTAAAGCCCATAAGTCCATGCCATGTAAATTTAAATTGTAGATTTTCCTGAGGAACATGTCGGTATGTCTTCTTTAAAAAAGCATCCATTTCATCTGCCATCTTTTTATCATATGCTCCATGCGGATCATATACAGACGTATCATGCAGGTATACCTCAGGTCCACCGATACAAACCAGATTATGGATTTCATTTTTCTCTACTTCATATGGCCGACGAGTGAGGTAGAAATACGGATCATCATAATAATCCCCTTTATTGTGCACATGATGTTTTCCTTTTTTTGAACGCTCACTATAGTATGCAAGTGCATTTGGCTGTTGATCGAGCTCAGCAAAATATCCAGCCATATACCCCATAAACCCGTGGATCTGATGGTGAAATAATGTATCGATATCTACACCAATAGTATTTGTGATTTTAAATTTTGAAAACCCATTTGTACATAAAACCACCTTTTCAGCTTGCACAGTATACTCATCGCCTTTGAGCTCAACAGTGCCTTCACCGAGAATCACTTCGGCAATTGGGGCATGTTCTGCCAATAAAAAACGTCCTGAATACTGCGCAATAAGATACCCTACTATTTCTTCGCATAACATAGCTCCATTGATACAACCTTTTCTAAGAGACATGGCTGCAACATAGCCCACATCTTCAGTCTCTAGTAGATTCAAAATATCTCGTCGAGGGATGACATTGTACAGCCCAGTATACATAGCTGGTATTTCACTTAAACCAAGTGCATCTTCGGCTATAAAAATCTGATGAATCGGCTCACCTGCTTCTTGTCGCAATGCATTATTTTTGAGTTCATCGATAACACGCCCAATGCTTTGATACCCATTGTAGCCCAGGAAGGTCGAATATGGAGTGGTCAATCGAGCCTCACTTACAATCTCTTCAATCATGATCCAAGCACTATTGACCAGTTTTTCTGCATGCACAGCTTTTTCTACTCCGAATTCTTCTGCAATATCGTGTAACTCTCTTTCAAATTCACCGACGAGCTGACCAGCATTGTGTCCAGTTGCACCATGCGCAACTTTTCCTGCATCGATAAGAACAACTTGTTTATCAGTTTCTTTAAGGAGGAAATATGCCGTCATTACTCCCGCAATCCCAGCACCAAGTACCGCAATATCAGTCTTGATATCTGAATGCAATGTATCTATCGGTCTTTTGTGAATGAGCTGGTAGAGCCACGGTGACATATTATTATTCATGCACTTATTATAAACGACAAAAGCACTTATCAGAAGTTGATAAGCGCTTTTGTTATTGTATATTTGCTTGTTTAGTGCAGCTATTTTGTTCAATATAATCGCACCTGCACGAGTCTCGATTCTCGATTCTCGAATTATTCTCGATTTAGTTTCCTGTCATGATAAACCCTCCATTTGCACCATTTGATGTACCTGAAGTGTTTGCAGTTGGAATAAATCCATTTGTTCCTGCAGAGTATGTTGCAAGTCCACCGCCATTTGCAAGTGTTCCATCTGGATTAAAAGAATAGTATGGAATATTTTTTGCTGTTCCGAGATCATATTTTCCATTTGCATTTTTTACATATGGTGTATACGTCTGATATGGATAGCTGACATATTCATATTGTTTATTCGCAGGACCAACTGTTCCATCTGCATATACTGCATTGGTTTTTACATTTGGTACATATGATTTATATGGATAATTACTTCCATAGTATTTACAATATTCAGAAGTACAGTTTGCATATGATGGATTTGTCATCCCAGTATTTACCCCGAGACTATTTGCAGAGTCATATGCTGTAGATGGCATACAACTTCCATTTGAACAAACCCAGTTCATACCAATCGGAAGACCATTTTGACCAAGATAATATCCCTGCATAGGAACATAATATGTCGTATCCGCCGCATAGGCTTCTTCTGGAGAGAAAAACATTACTCCAAAGCCAATAATAACAGTAAAAATAAGGCTAAAAAGCGAATATGTGGCTGTTTTTGTTGTTTGTTGTAATATCATATATATATTATACCACTATATATGAAATAGTCAATCTTTCTCATTCCTTCATGACACTTCCCTATCTTTATTTTAAAAACATAAATAAAGGCCAAATGGCACCCTTACAGACATATATCTAAACTGTCATCTTCGACAATAATTCCTCAATCATCTTCAAGACCTCTTGTTGTTCAGCCTTTTTCCAACCAGCACTACGTATATCTATTTTTGTCGGCACAGCGGATTGAACACAAGATGTACCTCTATAGCCTGCCATACCTTTATATGTACCGTATTCTTCTGTACCTATGATTGCTCGATATGTATTTGATAGCGTCACCTCTTTTTGCGTATATAAAATCCTATAATCAACACCTAGCCCAGATGGTATAGCAAAGGATATAAGTGGATTAAAACAACCGGCCGCCACCTTTTCAGTTGAAATTGTCACATCTTTTTCTTTAATTGAAAATGTAAACAATTGCCCACTTTTTTTTGTAGAGTTATTACTAATATCATCTGTACCCACACTAACTTCTTTTACCTTTGTACCTGCAGGAATCGGAAATGTAATACGTGAATTATTTTTTGAAGTATATGTACTATCGAGCACAGTCGTACCAGCAATGATAGGTGTATCATTATTGTTTTTTTCCTGATTCACTTCCTGATTTATCCGGCCACTTTCGTCTTGATTCTGAGGAGCACCTATCCTTGAATCGGTACCTGTCTGTGCTGTATCGTCTTGAGGTTGCACAAGTATCGGCTCACCGACGTATCGTGATACAGATCCATCTGCTTTATCACTTGCACTAGGTTGTTCTACCCTATTTCCAAATTGACCATATAAATCTTGCTCATAATTAAAATCGCTCTGATTTACATCATTTTGATTACCAACATATAATTGTTCATACTTATCCTTGATATCGTATGGATTTGTAGGTTTGAGTGTGGCAAAAAAGTATGCCGCATAAGCGATAAGAAAGAGGGCAATAATCATCATTGCATATATCAACGTTGACCCTCTCTCTTTATTGTTTGTATTATAGGCCGATTGCATTTAAGACAGCTCTTGTTTTAGGTCCTACTCGACCATATCCATTTTCTTTTGGAGAAGAAACTATTGCATTCAATAATTGGAATTTCTGAACAGCTTTCAATGTAGCAGGTCCAAAGTACGATGTTTCTTTTCCTGAAGAACCAGTCCCGGTCAACGCAAGTGCTGTACTCTTATTTTTATTGAGAATTTGTTGCAATATCTTCACCTGCTCATCTGTCATACGGTACACTAAATCTTTTGTGATCAAATCTTTACGTGCAGGGTTATTAAGGTTATTTTGGCCTTGATTGTTGCCTTGATTGATACCATTTGGCGTTTGAGACCAAGAACTAAATCCAGAAACTGCTGATAGTGCACCAGGGGTTACTGCGCCAACTGCACTAGATGAACCACCAGATGACGGAGTCGCTGCAGCAGTTGTCTCAAATGTCTGATTTGACGATGTGGCGATATTTCCAGCTGCATCTCTCGCATACACATTGAAGTTATATGTTGTACTAGCTGTTAGACCTGTAATTGTGACGGTATGTGTAGTGGTTGTATTTGTGGATGTTGCTACTGTGCCATATGAAGTAGTGAGACCATATGCAACTGAAGATGAAGCAGCCTCATTTGTATTCCACTGGATTGTCACCGAAGTTTCACCTGGCGTTGAGACAATAGAACTTATAGTTGGTGCTGTAGTATCCGGAGTACCTATATTGAATGATCTTTGAGATGCAGTTTCAGTTACACCATTTTGATCAACAAATGTAGACTTGAGCACATATGCACCTGCTGCTAATCCGCTAAATGTTCCTCTAGTGGTAAATGATGTAGTGCGGTATTTTGCCAAGAAATCAGCTTCACCGAGGACATAAAGATAGTCTCCAGTCGCATCCCAAGTCACACCTTCAGCTTGATCAGTACCACCTACTGCAATATTCATAAGCCAGTCTCCAGTATCACTACTGCTTGCAGTTCCGTTTCCATTGCTATCTACCAATGTACATGTACTTGTACTTGTGATATTTACTGGAATCAATTTACTTGGATTTGTATTTTCTGAAAGTACGAACAATGTATTGTTTACATATGTGAGGTCTGAGAAATCTGTCACCCCTGCACCAAGTGAGAGGTTTGTACAAATAGGAGTTGCAGTGCCACCGAGCTTGTACTCATATAGAGTAGGTGTTGAAAGCTCTCGTGCAAGATAGTAAGTATCTGTAGAGGAATTATAGGCGATACCTTCAAGTCCACCATTTGCTGAATGTGAAATACCTGTTGAATAAACATCTGATGTATTGACTGCAGTTGTACTTGAACTAATTGTTATCCTAAACACTTCTGCATCGGCAGTATTATTTTCAGTTGAAATAGTAAATGAATGAATATAAGATCCCGTGCCATCTGCAACTGTATTTGTCCTCGCAATACCTTCGATATCCCCACAAGCTGTACATGTAATACTTCGTACAAGTGACCCTGAAGTCGTGATTTCATCAATAGTGGTATCCAATCCAGTACCAATATTGTGCACGACAAACAATGTATTTGAACCTGGTGCATATGCAATACCTGATGAGTTTGCAGTGAGAGAAAGGTCCGCATTTTCAACTACTGGTGTAAGCTGAGATAAATTGAAATTACCATATCGAGTAGTAGTACTGATTTCTGATATGAGTGAACCAAGCGATGTCTCAAGTCGAAGAGTATGAGTAGAAGATGCTGTCATGCCAGAAGAAGATGCTGAGACAGAAATAGGTGATGAATTGTAAGAAGCTTCAGTTGGCGTTGGACTTACAAAGGCAATTCGATTGTTTGGGATCACTGTCACAGGGGTAGATGAAGCACTGGTGCTTGAGAAGTTCGCTGCCGCAACACGGAAATCATATGATTGACCGTTTGTGAGCCCTGTCACAGTGGCAAAGGTAGATGTAGATACTCCATCTGAAAACGCTGTCCAAGTTGAATCTGCTGAAAGTTTGTATTCGAGTAGATAATCACTTACTGCACCACCGACTGCATTCCATCCGAGATATACTTTTGAACTATATGCAGAAGAAGTAGCAATTGTAGGTGCGGACAAAGATACTCCAAGATTATATAGAGTAGTTATTTCACCAGTAGTCAATGGTCTTGTATATAATGCAAAATCATCGATATTCATATTACTACCTTCATTGAAAGTATTGTTGATGCGGTCATTGAAGTTACCGACAAAGAAGTTGTCCCCAAGAACATAAGAAGCAACAATCGGAGATGTAGCTCTGAGCACACCATCGACATATAGTTTAGGAAGATCATTTGCAGCATCAAAGACAAGTGCAAGATGTGTCCATGTCTGATGTACGATCGATGTAGGTGTACTCGTAGCAGCAGATGCGCCAAATCTCATATTCCAGAAGTTATTTGTACAACGGAGATAGAACCGCGTATTTACCTGAGGTCCACTTACTCCGAAGAAGTGATCATCGTCTCCTGTATTACACCCTGCTGAAGCCTCCTTTTTATACACCCACATACTTACTGAAAGAGACTGACTTGTCGGGTTTGTACCACTACCATACCAAGTACGGAGATAATCCCCTGTTTCCCCAAATGAACCTGATCGAGATCCAAATTTAAATATTGTATTTGTGGTAGATGCATTTCCTACGAAAGTACCATTGTTTACAGTTCCAGTACTTCCCCCGTTTGTAGATGTACCAGTAGTACCTTCGAAATCATAGTACAGCACCTCATCTCCAAGTGGACCTGCAGCTTGAGCAAAAGTCGGAAGAATCAGAGAAGTAATAAAAAGTATCGAGGCAATACTAGTAAATAAAAGTGTACGGGAATTGATACGCATGGTGATATAGGAATAAATTAAATCTTAACTTATACATTTTATCATACATACACATATTGAACATGCTATAATTCACAGTATGGTAGATATATTTGACCCAACACTTAAATCAAGTAATGCGTATAAAAATAGAAGAAACTATACCGTCAAAAAACCTCTTACATATGTTGGTTTCTTGATAGCTTTCTTGATACTCTTGTTTTTTATTTTTATGATGAGCCAGTCTTTTCTTGATACAAAACCAAAAGAAACCATAGAAGTAAATCCTGGATTAAAAACAGCACCTGGCAGTGATTCACCAACAGGAAGGATACCAACTATCCCAAAAACACCCACTCCATTACCTTAGTTTGTAGTTTTATTTCGAAAGAA
>JBJOQZ010000009.1:0-6938 GCA_046049705.1 Candidatus Parcubacteria bacterium
TTGACAAGTCTAAGTAATTCACCAAACTGGTCTCCGCCGATTGTACCCCATATAGTAGCTGCGGGCGCCTTTGCATTATTGACCCCGCCAAATCCAGCAAACACCACCACTCCCACTATCCCCATGAGAATAAAGACAGTGACGACGACGAGTTGGAATGTACTTGGTGTAGATTTCATGTGTAATGTATTTATATTGTATCTCGATGTGGTTTAAAAATAAACCCATAATGGTGTGATCCGGCATCGAGCCTAGACACAAATTCAAATCCACTTGTCTCAAATACTTTTCTCACCTCTTCAGAAGAGACAATATGATCTTCATGTGGCCCGATTTGGTTGAAAGATTCAACCCAATCAATTACTGCTATGAGTCCACTTGGCTTAATTACTCTCCTTGCTTCTTCAGCAATCATAAACATATCGTCGACTTGAAATAAGACATTTGAAATAACAATGCGATCCATAGAACCTGCAAGTAATCCAGAACCAGATGGATTTTCCAAATTTCCTTGAATAACTTCTACATTATTACACCCACGATGTATTGCTTCATTTTTAAGTTTAGCAAGATGATCACCTTGAATATCTATAGCATAGACCTTGCCATATGGACCAACTTTATGTGCCAAAGCAAGAGAATAAAAACCAACACTGGATCCGAAATCTGCAACATGCATACCTTCGTATACACGTAATTGTTCAATATTTGAATACGGATCAGAAAATTTCATGTACAAGTATCAATCTGAGACAGATTTTATACACCTGATTATATCACACCTACTGATTATCTGAGAAAGAATCTTTTTGTTTTGTGAATAACGTCCGATAAATACCGTGCGGAATCTGCATAAGTTCTTCATGAGATGCAAATTCTTTAATCTCACCATGCTCAATCACCATAATTCGATCAGCATTTTTAACTGTATTGAATCGATGTGAAATCAAAATGACAGTTTTATCTTTTGGCAATTGTTCGAGTTCATGGAAAATTTCCATTTCGGCAACTGCATCAATTGAAGCCGTTGGCTCATCGAGAATCCAGATATCAGGATTTCTATAAAAAAGTCGTGCCAGAGCAAGCTTTTGCCATTGACCAATAGACGGCTCTACCCCGCCATCAAACTCTTTTCCAAGTTGGGTATCGTATCCATGCGGCCACTCCATAATAAACTCATGTGCTTGAGCTTTTTTTGCAGCATCGATGACTTTATCTTTGGTAAATGGATATGTTGTATTACCCATCCCGATAGCCTCCTGAACACTGAACTTAAATCGATCGTATTCTTGAGAAAGATATCCTATCTTCTTATAGTATGTATCGATATCGATATCTCTCAGATTATGCCCTCCAATAAGAATATTTCCTGCTGTTGGGTCATAAAATCGCATCAATAATTTTGTAAGAGTGGTCTTTCCAGCACCATTTACTCCCACCATCGCAATCTTCTCTCCAGGCTTAATTGTGAAAGTGATATTGTTAAACACCTTCTTCTCAGTTATTTCTTTTGTTTGTTCAGCTGATACCGAACTAGATTGAGGATATGTAAATGATACCTGTTCAAACTCAATACCTGGTGTACCTGGTGTCAAGAGAATTGTACCGTTTTTAAGAATATTTGGAGTATTGAGAAATGCATGCACATCGTCGACAAAGAGATTGTCAGTTGACATAGTGCTTACTCCTCGCAAAAATTGGCTCAAATTGTTTTGCAACCGGTTCATGCTTGAAATAATAAATACAAAGGTACCAATTACCAGTGTCCCGACAATAACATCATTCATGATATATAAAATCACTCCGCCCATCACTATTGCGAGTATGAGTGTGGAGATAGATTTAAACTTTGTTTTTGTATGGATATTTGAGATTTGATCAATTGTAAATGCATCTGCCATAGACTTCAAAGCACCAATCAAATACCGCGCAGTCTGAGACACTTTCATCTCAATCAATGAAGATACAGCGCTAAAATGTCCTCCAATTTCATAGTATCTTCTTTTAATTGATGCTTTAGCATCCCAAATCCCCCATGTACGTTTTCCATACCTAGACTCTACCCACATATCAGGGAGCAAAGCGATAAAGAGGACAAGCGCAATCCACCATGCATAAGAAGCAATAATTGCAATCGCAAGTATCAACTGTACCCCATACCCAAATACATCGAAGAACCAATCAATAAAATTTGTAAACTTATACGAGTTCTCCCTTACTTTTGTCATGAGGTTATTGAAATCAGGCCCTTCATATGTCTGTACATCCACACGTGCTTTAACATTTATAAACTTGACTTCAAGCCATTCATGAAATTTTAAGAAAAATGTATGCCACAATTGATCTTTAACTAATTGAATCAAATCCTGTACTACAGGAAGCGAAACATACATAATAATTACTACCAAAAGAGCAGGGTCAGTTATCCCCGAAAAAGTTCCTTCTGTAACTTTATTTATAAATACAGCTGAATACCATGTCACCGCAAAAGGTAATGCATTTGCACAAATACTTAAAAATAAGTATAGGGGCAAAAACACCTTATCAAATTCACGCACAATCTTTAGTGAACGAAATAAGTTTTGTATTACAGAATGTTTGGCGACTGGTTTGGCTGTATCTTGTTTTATTTTTGTTTTATTGTTTGACATTATGTTTATGTAGTACTTTGCACCATTGATTATACAATGCGTTCAAAAAGCATATCTGAAACCAGGTTCAAAACTGGAAGAAATTATAGACAGATGAGCGAAGCAATCATATCTCCTTCTCGCAATTTCATTACACGTACACCTTGTGTGTCTCGCCCGAGTGTCGGGATTTCACTTACACCACATCGGATTACTTGGCTTTTCTTTGAGATAGCTACAACCTCTTCAGTTTCTTCAGTCACGATTTTTGCTGAAATAAGATCACCTGTCTTATCTGTGACTTTAACAGTTTTGATTCCTGATCCACCTCGTCCTTGAATCTTATATTCTGTGATTTCAGTTTTCTTTCCATATCCATTTGCAGATACAATCAATACTTGTGCACTCTTGACAGACCCCTTGACAGTGTCCGCTCCGACAACATTGACATCTTTGTCAAGTTTCATGACGCGTACACCTCCTGCTGCTCGCCCCATCTCACGAACATCTGCCCCATCAAAACGAATTGATTGACCGTCAGAAGAAACCACCATAACACTATCTCCTTTTTCAACAAATGAAGCCGAAACAAGTTCATCTTTACCATCGAGTCGAATAGCAATGATTCCACTTCGGCGTACATCGTGGAAGCTTTCTGCGGCAACTTTTTTACCAGTACCTTGTTTTGTAACCAAGAACAGTGAGAGCGGACTTTCACCTCCAGCACGTGCCTTCTTGATCTCTTTTGGCATAGGGAGAATAGAAGTCACTTTTTCATCAGGAGAAAGAGCGAGGAAGTTCATAATAGATTTTCCACGAGTGGCTCGTTTTCCTTCAGGAATTTCATACATTTTGATTTGATATGCCTTACCTTTATCTGTAAAGAATAAGATATCACTATGCGTAGATGCAGTGACAAAATGAGTAATAAAATCTTCTTCTTTTGTATCAATATCAACAACACCTACTCCACCTCGCTTTTGTTTGCGATATTCGTCTGGATCAGTTCGTTTGATATATCCGCCAGATGTAAGCACGAGCACAGATTCTTCATCTGGTACTATATCTTCTATTGAGAAGTTTTTAGCTGCATGCTTGATGATACGAGTTCGTCTTGCATCTGCATATTTAGCTTTAATATCTGCAAGTTCAGTCTTGATGATAGAGAGTACTCGCTTTGGATTCTTAAGAATATCTTCACATTCTTTAATGAATGCCTGTACGGCTTTGAGTTCATCTTCAATTTTCTTTCGTTCGAGGCCAGCAAGCTTTTGCAACTTCATTTCCAAAATAGCTGAAGCTTGACGATCAGAGAACTTAAACTCTTTCATCAAGTTTGCATGTGCAGTAGGTGTATCTTTTGAAGCCTTGATGGTCTTGATAATCGCATCGATATGATCAAGTGCCTTTTTGAGACCAAGTAAGATATGTTCTCGGTCTTTTGCTTTCGCAAGATCAAATTCAGTTCGACGACGAACCACTTCTTTTCGGTGCTTAATAAACTCTTCGATAACAGTCTTGACCGATACGGTCATAGGAACACCATCGACGAGTGCAACCATATTGTAGTTAAATGCACTTTCAAGCTGTGTATGCTTATAGAGATAATTCAGAATATTTTGAGGATATGCACCGCTCTTCAATTCAACAACAATCCGAATATCTCTCGTAGACTCATCTCGCAAATCTTTGATACCTTCAAGCTTTTTCTCACGCACCAAATCAGCAATTGTTTCAATAAGCGAGCTTTTATTTACTCGATATGGAATAGAGGTAATAATAATCTTTGACTGTCCTGCTTTTTCTTCGACAATCTCTGCTTCACCTCGTACTACCACACCTCCACGTCCATGTGTATATGCATGAGCAATATCACTAGCACCATATGCGATACCACCAGTTGGAAAGTCTGGACCCTTAATAAATTCAAGAAGGTCAGAGGTAGTTGCATCTTCATTGTCGATAAGATGTGTAGTTGCATCGACAATTTCACCAAGGTTATGCGGCGGGATATTTGTCGCCATACCTACGGCAATACCGAGAATACCGTTGAGAAGAAGGTTTGGTACTGCAGTCGGAAGAACTGATGGTTCTTTTCTTGTCCCATCGTAGTTTGGACGCATGTTTACCGTCTGCTTTTCGATATCTCGAAGAAGCTCACTTGCCACACGCGACATCTTACACTCTGTGTAACGCATCGCGGCTGCAGGGTCACCATCGATGTTACCGAAGTTACCTTGTCCAAAAACAAGTGGGTATCTAGTAGAGAAATCTTGCGCCAAGTTTACGAGGGTTTGATAAATCGCTGCATCGCCGTGAGGGTGAAAATTACCCATTACATCTCCGACCACTTTTGCGGATTTTACAAATTTTGCCGAAGCAGTCAGGCGTGACATATGCATGGCATATAAAATACGTCGGTGCACAGGCTTCAATCCATCGCGAACATCTGGAAGTGCACGGTCAGTGATCACTGACATGGCATAGTCGATATACGACTCACGCATCTCGGTTACCAAACTCCGAGCTACCACTTTATTTATCTCAGAAGATGAATCTTCAGCTGCGATGATTTCTGGTGAGTCGTTTTGATTATCTTTCTTTTTTGCCATGAGATTCAGTAAATGAAATGAATAATGTGATAAATAATACGGGTAAACTTACAATGATGTGGATTATTGTACCAAAATCACTTGGTGATTACCACCCTCTCAGTCTGTTTAAAACCCTTTTTCAGCACTGGAGACATTTGCAGTTGCCCGTTCTTTGATTTGCTTTAAGGAATCCTTGATTTCAGTCATGATATTTTGCTGGACAGAAATAGGAGTCTTTGTACTTGTAAGATGACTTCTTCTATTGATATCCCATACAATGCTTAGAAAAGCGATACAGGCGATTACTGCCGTGATTGCAATACTTACAATAAGAGTAAAACGTCGTTTTTCTTCCGGTGATTTTTGTCTTATTTTTTCGATCATTTTTTTCATCGGTTTCAAATATGCCTTATGTAGTGCTCATTAGCTTTGTGGCTCAAGAACAATGACTGCACCTTCTTTTCCTTCTAAGTCTTTCTTTTTGATAGTCAATTTATCTACAGTTTCTGCTTCCCCGCCAACTTCTTTAATAAATGCTTTTACTTTTTCATCTTTTGTTGATGAAAAATGCATTGGGATAATTACTTTTGGATCCAAGTTCATAGCAACCTTATATGCATCTTTTGGAGAAAATACCCCATCGTCGCCAACTGGCACAAAGAGGATATCCACAGTATCCACCACATCTGATAATTGTGCTGGTAGTTCTTGATTTTGGGCACCTAAGAAAAGCATGGAGATACCATCGACAGTAAATGAATAGATAGTATTTATCAAATTTTCATCTTTATTGTCGAGATCATATCGAGATGCTCCGGCAACACCTTTGATAAAAATACCATTTGTCTCATATTCTCCAGGACCAGAAATAATAAATGGGCTCTTATCTCCATATACGAGCTCGCTACCACCTGCCATATCTTCATGTGCAATAGTTTCAAGCACTACATTTGCACCAAACTTACTCGATTTAAATCGAGACTCTTTTGCTGGAGGGTTAATTGCAATGGTTAAATCTCCTAATTGAACTTTAAAAAACTCATGTCCGAGGTATGTGATAATCATGCTTAGTATTTTACGATATTTTTTGCAAAAGGCATAAATTGACGTTGTATAAAACAAGTGGTATCGTTTCTTTTCAGAAGAATACAAGACCTCTTTTCAGTATCTGACTGTTTACGAATCAGCTTGTATTGTTCTTCTTTGAAACCGTTCCTCGACCAAAAATCAACCGTGGCCTTGCCACATATGACCAATGAAAGATTTGTATTTTATTCTGGGCATGTACCTCCTGTGGTGCATATTCTGGATCTTTGTATCGCTCCGGCCCCTTATCGACAGATTCGTGTATAAACGCGAAGACGGCTTTGAGTGTTGGGGTCCACCGATATTGGCCCTGATACTTATTGGATTTTGTGCCGGGGCGGCACACGTTCTACTCTGGCGCTGTCCATCTGTCCTAACCACCGACACCGGCCGGGCAGTAGCCATGAGCTTTGACCAGTATGCCTGGTGGGCAATCCCCACCTTTGTGTTGATTTATAGGCTTGTACGGTTGCCGTATAAGATCCGTACAGGATCACATAAGGTAGGCTGGGTAAAGACAGGACTTGTGCAACTGACACTCGATCTCGGGCCAGAGTATGCAACCAAGGATGTCACAGCGAGGCGACAGAAGAAAGTCCGTCGGCACGGTGCACATCAAAGGCACAAT
>JBJOQZ010000010.1:0-5470 GCA_046049705.1 Candidatus Parcubacteria bacterium
ACCTCTTGCAGTGATTCGACATGAAGATGGTCTGCATGTTCATGAGTGATAATCACCACATCGATTCCTGTGATAGTGTTTTGCCCTGTTGAAAACATCCCAGGGTCAGTAAGTATGGTGAGATTTTGTGTTTTGATAAGTAGGCAACAATGGCCAATTTTCTGTATATTCATATAGAGTAGTTATTTAAAACATCTTCGCACCATTTGGTACTGGATGTGAAATAGATGTGAGGACTATGTCTCCCTGTTCATCTGCAAAACCGGTCGTGAGTACTTCTGAAACAAATGGACCAATCTGTTTTGATGGAAAATTCACTACACAAACCACTTGCCTACCCACAAGATCATCTTTTGTATAGTGCTTAGTAATTTGTGCACTCGACCGCTTGATACCGATTTCAGGACCAAAATCAATTGTGAGTTTATACGCAGGCTTTCGCGCTTCAGGAAAATCTTCAGCGGTAAGAATAGTGCCGACCCTCAATTCCACTTTCTCAAAATCATTCCAGGATATTGTTTGCATAGGTTAAGTATATCAAAACACATTACACTTTAATCCAGATTTTGAATTTAATTGCCTAGCATCCCAATTTGAATTATTTTAAAAACAAACATAGAAAAAGTGATGGTAAGCAATACTGCATACAAAGATATGAACATAATACCCCTGCTGGTAAATCTCTTGACATAATTTCCGTATACACTATTCAGACCGATATAGCCCTGTATCTTGACTAATCGTCTCATCCTAGCAGTATGTTTTTTGTCGGTCTCAAAAACCAACATCAATATACACATTATAATTAAATTAATGAAGAACAATACAATCAAATTCGACATCATCTTTTTTTCAAGAAGATATCCACCGATGACCACAAAGCCCGATAAAACAAAGAAATGTAGCTTGAAGAAAATATCTTCAAAAAATCTAACATTTTCCATTTCTTGCTTATAAGCCTCCAAAAATACACTTGAGTGACCCTGGGTATCCATGCTGGGAAATAGGGACTCGAACCCCAATTAAACGGACCAGAACCGTTTGTCCTACCATTAGACGATTTCCCAATACACAAGAAAATACCATTTTTTGGCTCAAAAATCAATGATGTAACCTTGAAAATCTTCCTCGGTATCTTATCCTCCTTACTTCACCAACCCTATAATCCGATCCTTAAACCGATAGTACACGAATCCAGTTGCAAGCAAGATGATACCGAGAGTGATAAATGAAATGAATCGATAGATATCATTGAGATTTGCCGTATCGTAGATAAAGATTTTGTAGATTGTAAGACCGAGCATAGCGATTGCTATTCGGCGAACAAATACAGATTTCTCGACAATACCATATGCAAGCCCAGCTATCGCATAGACAAGCCACCAAAGCGAAAGTACCAGTCGCTTTGTATTTTCAAATCCACTTATGTCCCCTGCAGTACCAGATGCTGCAACACTGCTATCTATACGAATCATCTGAATCTTACTATTAAAATAATCCAAAATCTCGACACTTCCCACCCAAATAATCAAAGCGTGTAAGACGATATGCGCAACAATAAATACTTCACGTGGAGACTGTGTTAATTGTTCTTTATTCTTTCTCATCATGACAATAATCAAACCAATCACAGAACCTACTATTGCAACAGTGAGCGTCCTGATATTGAAGAGTGGTGTATATGCTCGATGAAGCAATGTCCAATGTGTTGCAATGGCCATGACTGTACCCATGAAAATCATAATGTACCCAATCACTCTAAATGTAAGTGTGCGACCCCAGAAAGAAATCGCTGTAAGCACGAGTGCGAAGAGTGACCAAATGATAGGCATGACATATTCTGGTTGTGTAGCAAAAAGATGTTCCATCTCTAGATGAATCCACATAAATGGCAGAAGTGCTACACCTATTGCAGCAAGAGGTCTAAATGTCTCCACTTCGTTTTGTGCAATTACCGTGGCACCTGTCGGATTATATTCAAGATTATTTTTCCGAGGTTCAAGGTAAGATTGATAGACCGCCCACATCACAGCACAAAGAGCAGTAGAAAAGATAAAGATCATCAATCGTTCATTGAAGATCGGGTTACTATGATCAAGTTCTGTTGAAGCGATAACTGTAAAGAATACCGTGATAAGACCGAGGATGGCACCAAAGATTCTTGTTGCTTTTGCCCGGATAATTGTACCCACGCTTATAAGGACAATAGACTCTACTGCAAGCATGGTAAGAAGTGTCGCACCTTCATAATAAATACTTGTTGCAAGAGCCACAAAGACTGAACCGAGTACCAACATGATATTACTACCGATTTTGACAGCAGGTTTATCTGTAAATATAACTCGTAATAGCAGTGAAGCGAGCATATAGAATCCACCCAATGCCACAGTTACCCCTGCAAATTGATATTTTGTTTCAATCAGCGGTGCCACGACAAAGAGATATGCAAACGGAAGTGAGTACACCAAAAATGCATCTATTCCCTTATAATCACGATCTCGTACGAGGAAGTTAATAAAACTTGTACAGAAGAAAATGAAGAATTGAAGTGCGGTGTATGCATACGAAAGAGCAATCATGGTATCGCCAGCATATGAAGAGGCTGTCCACCGAAGAGACAAGAGTACAGTCATACCCAGTCCAAGTAAGACCAGTTTTGGCCATGCTCTAAATCGAGCAATCAAAAGAATGGCGATATTGAGAAGTGTTAAAAAGAGAAAATGACCATGTGGAGATGTTACCTCTGGAAACATGAGTGCGGCAATATATCCACCTGCAAAAGAAAATCCTGCAAGCGCAGCTGAATTGTAAAGTAAGGCCAAGCTCACCCCTACGATAGTAATCACGATGAATCCAAAAAACGCCGTGCCGATAGACCATAATCCATAAAACCATGTCGCTGCAAATACTGTGACATATAGAACACCGATTCCTCCTCCAACTAATTTACTTCCATATGCTGCATATTTATTTTTCAAAAGATGCCCGACTACCACCAACACTAATCCACCAAGAAGACCGATTACCACTCTCATCGTCTCACTAATTAATCCATTTTCAAATGCATATCGGAGAAAGAATATAACACCAAGAAGCACTGCAAGTACCCCTACCCCCGTGAGTACTTTTGAACCGAGAGCAAACTCAGTATGCTCATCTGTTTGAGTATTTTGAGATTGGACAAGTGGCTGCACCTTCGGCTGTACTGCCACCTTTGCTTCAGGATGCACAGCAGATTGAACCCCTGTCTCCACATGAACTGGGGTGGTGCCAAGAGAAGTGCTAGGGGCTGGAACATGCGATGCAATTTGTGGAGAAGCATTGATATGTCCATTTACCGCTGTTGTTGCTGCTGTTGTTGCTGTGGCGACAGGTTTCGTTGCTCCCGGTTGAACCACATGAGCATGTTGAGTTGCGACCTTCTTCTCAAGATCGGAAACCTTGTACGTCAAATTTCTAACTTGAACAAACAAGAAAATAAAGGCGATGAATCCAAAAAATGCGAGCATGGTATGAGTATAATAATATGAGTAAGTACATATATTGTACCACCCCTAAATACCTTTGTCCTTACACCTTCAAATATTTTCTTACTGCCAAGAAACTAGAGACAGCACCCAATACCAGACCTGATCCAATAATCACAGCACCGATATGCAAAAGATTATCCATATAGTATGTCGAGAGATTGAGACCTGTACCCATTTTATAAATCACAGGACCAACATATGATGTAGCAGGAATCAAAATCAAGAGAGTCAAGATACCCGAGACAATACCGTATAGAAGACCGACAATTACGAAAGGTCCACGAATATACATTTCACTTGCTCCTACTAATCGCATGACAGCAATCTCTTCTCGAAACACATAAATTGTCAGTCGCACTGTATTGAAGGTAATAAGAATTGCCACAAATGCAAAGAAAATAACAAAGCCTATACCGAGAGTATTTGAAGCAGTTGTGATTCTTGATAGCGCATCGATTGCCTGTTTATTGTCTGAGTAATTGATACGAGCCACAATAGAATTTCCACCAACACTTTCTTCTCCCCGTGAAATCCCCTGCTGATCTTCGATAAATTTCACAATACCTTCATATTGAGAAGGGTCTTTTGCTTTGATGCTAAAGCTTGCGCCAAATGGATTGCCCCCAACTTCTTCGAGTGCTTGCATAGTTGCAGCATCATCTTTATGTCTCACTTGAAATTCTTCATATGCTTTTTCACGTGATAAGTATGATACCTCGGCTACTTCAGCCCGAGCCTTGATTCGGTTTTGGAGTACAATTATATCTGATTCATTTGCCTCAGGTTTAAAGTAGACACTAATATCTACTTTATTTTGGATTGCACCAAGTGTCGAACGAAGAGTTGCACCAGAAAGAATCATTGATGAAATAACGAGGAGAGTTACCGTCATAACAAGTACAGAGGCAAGCGAAACATATCCATTTCGCCAAAAACTTGTGAATCCTGACCGTATTGTTCGTCTTATTTTTGTGATAATCATATAAGTGATGAAATATTGATAAAGAAAATGTTGAGTGTTTGAGATACTACCTAGGAATTACATGACATATTTTCCTTCCTGGCTATCATGAACAATTTTACCATTTTTCATAGAGACCACACGTCGACCGATATGCTCCACGATACCTGTATTGTGTGTAGTTAAAATAATTGTCGTCCCGAGATCATTGATCTTTTTTAAAATCTGGACGATATCATATGTGTTTACCGGATCGAGGTTTCCTGTCGGCTCATCGGCGATAATCAAATCCGGCTGATTGACAATCGCTCGAGCAATCGCTACTCGCTGCCTCTCTCCACCTGAAAGTTGGTATGGGAATGAATACATCTTTCGGCCAAGGTCTACAAGCTCGAGTACATGTGGAACATCGGCTTTGATTTCTTCATCTGTACACCCTGCCGCCTCCATAGCAAAAGCCACATTTTCATAAGCAGTCTTATCTGGAAGCAATCGAAAATCTTGAAATACTGTTCCGATACGGCGACGATATTCATTTATCTCACGTCCAGTGAGAGCATCTACGTCGATATTTTCAAATAATACATTTCCTTCAGTTGGCTTTTCTTCTGCCAAAATCATCTTAAGCAATGTCGATTTACCAGCACCTGAATGTCCAACAATTGTGACAAATTCTTTCGACTTAATGTGCAATGTGACATTGTCCAATGCCAATGAATTGTCCCGATATAATTTGGTTACCTTATCTAGTTTGAGCATATGTCTTATTCTAGCAATTTTTGGCCCCATGTCCAAAGACTTGGGTACTCTTATACACAACCAAAACTTGCATTTTATATTTATTCCCTCCCTTGCATCGCCTCTATAAATGCATCTAAATCTCCTTCAAGTACATCATCAATATTTGACGTCTCGTATTCAGTACGAATATCTTTTACCATCTTATATGGATGCATGACATAAGATCGAATCTGATTCC
>JBJOQZ010000011.1:0-17714 GCA_046049705.1 Candidatus Parcubacteria bacterium
CAGACCGTATTCAAGAGCTTCTACAGATTCCATATCTGCCATCTGGGCTTCGTCATCTCCAGCATCGCGAAGTGCTTGTTGGTGCTCAAATCGTTGTCGCTGATCGATAGGGTCATTGAGCTCACTAAAGCCTTTACCCATTTCACTCCCTGCGAGAAGCACTTGGAATCGCTCTACCTTTCGAGCATCCTCACGTGATCGCTTTGCAAGTGGTTCAAGATATACCGGCACTCCAACCAAAAATCCTGGTCCCGCGATTTGCTTTCTGATTTTCTTCCAGAGCAAATCTACACCGCGTTCGATATTGAACCCTTTTGGATCAAATTCAATCTCAGCTTTTTGCAAAGCAGCTTTCACTTCCTCGATAGAAGTTTCAAGTGGATCTACACCGAAAGCTTTCTTTATTTCTTCACAAAAATCATAGACTACCCAATCCGCATCAAAATCTACCTGATGTCCCTTGATAGTAAATTGTCTCGTACCAAATACTTTGTCAGCAATCAATTGATAGAGTTCTTTTGTCATCTCCATACCCTGATAAAAATCAGCATATGCCATATAGTATTCGAGTTGAGTGTAATCTTGGAGGTGCTCATTTGACATACCTTCATTTCGGAAAATACGGCCGATTTCAAATGTGCGAGGAATACCTGAAACAAGCAATTTCTTCTGCCAGAGTTCCCCTGCTGAAATACGAAGATAGACATCGATATCGAGCGCATTGTGATGCGTGATAAAAGGTCGTGCATCGGCACCACCGGTAATCGTCTCAAGCACAGGGGTTTCAACTTCAATAAATTTCTTTTCGAGCAAATAGGTACGGATAGTATTCCAAAAGAGTGATCGCTTTTCTACAATCGCGCGTACTTCTGGGTTCAATAAAATATCAAGATACCGACGACGGAATCGCTCTTCTTCATCTTTGATACCAAACCAAGCATCAGGTACTGGAACAAGGCTCTTTGTAAGCAATCTCCATGTATGTGCAAGGACGCTATTTTGACCAGTCTTAGTCAAAAAAGCTACACCTGAAATTTCGATAAAATCTCCAGAATCAATAAATTGTTCAAAATCAGAAAAAGCTATCTCGCCAATTTGATCTTTCTTCAAAAAGACTTGGACTTTTGTTGTCCCGTCATTGATATCAATAAACGCAGATGACCCATGTGAACGAAAGGCAGTAATACGCCCAACCAAAGTCTCGACGTTTTGATTCTCAAGGTATGCTGAAAAATCTCCAAGGTATGCATCAATTGAGATTGTCCGATTTGTATTTGGGACAAATGAATCAATACCTTTTTCTTTGAGTGCCTCAACTTTTTTCAGTCGCTCACTGCGAATTTCTTCAATAGAAGACATATGTTAGATAATTTAAATGCTCTAGAAAAATCTAGGCGATTGAGATAATAGAATACACAACTTCACCACCTGGTGTTTTTACTTCACATTCATCACCTTTCTTTTTCCCAAGGAGTACTTGTCCGATCGGTGACTTAAATGAAATTTTTCCAGAAGCTGTATCAATTTCTTCTGAACCTACGATAATAAATACTCTTTGGTCCTTTGAACCTTTCTTCTGTACAGTTACTTTAGAACCAATTTCAACACTGTTGCTATGATGAACAGCTACAATATCTGCATTTGCGAGAATGCTTTCGAGTTGAGCAATACGGTCTTCAAGTGCCGCCTGATCTTCACGTGCTTCATGATATTCGGCATTTTCTGATAAATCACCTAAAGATTTTGCATACTCCAACTCTTCAGCAATTTGCTTTCGCTTTTCAGTTTTTAGAACCTGCAATTCTTTTTGCAATTCTTCGAATTTTTCTTTTGTGAGATACTCTTTTGCTGCCATAAATATAGAGAATATATTAATTGAATATACGCGAAATAATACCCTAAAATCCCCTTTTAATCAACCTTGAAGTACTCTGGTGTATAGAGGTTCATCTTTTCAATCAGAAGTGCCATGGCTGCAGTTCCACCATATATTGCATCACTTGGACCACGCTCCATCATGACCACGAAAGCGTATTTTGGAGATTCATATGGAAAAAAGCCAGTTGTCCATGAATTGATGAATTGATTATTGACCCCCACTTGCGCTGTGCCCGTTTTACCAGCTATTTTGACATAAGGTACATTGAGCGCCTGCATAGTACCTTCAGTTACAGTCATGCGCATACCCTCTTGCACAATACGATAATATTCCGGATTAGTAATCTCTACTTTTTTAGTAATTGTATCTTCAATATCTTTTCTAGTAGCAGATACCTGTGCCGGTGTTTGATTTACACCAGACTCATCCTTTTCTCCAATTGATTTAAATATATAGGGATCATAAAGTGTTCCTTTATTTGCAAGCACAGAAACTGCACGTACTACTTGTGCAGGAGTGACTTGGAAACCATACTGACCAATCGCTGTATTGTAGGTATCTCCAACGCGCCAGATATCGCCATCGAAGTTTTTTTCCTTCCATTCTGGAGTTGGAATTATGCCAGCTTTACCTTTGAAAAATCCACTTGTTACCGCACCGCCAAGTCCAAATTGATGTGCATATTCATCAATCTTCAAAATTCCCAATCCCTTTTGTTGATTGAGGTACCCGCCACCGATTTGGTAAAAATACACATCGGATGATACTGCAATTGCCTCTCTCATATCAGTATATCCATGTGCCTTCCAATCCTTAAAGATTGAAAATTCTCCTGGTTTAAATGGATTTGGTAATTTGAGTTCCCCTGTACTTTCAATCTGTTTATCCGGAGAGATAATTTGTTCTTGAAGTGCAGCAAGTGCAAAAAAAGGTTTAACAATTGACCCTGGTGTATAAAGACCCTGAGCAATTCTGTCGAGGAATGGTTTTTTACTATCACTTAAATACCCTTTTATTGCTGGTGTATTTGTGGCTGATGTCATGATATTTGCATCATATCCAGGATATGATATTGCGGCGATTACTTCTCCGCTCCGTACATCCATAATCATACCTGCGCCACCGATAAATCCAGAACGATTCACAATCTCTTTCATAGAATCGTATAAATATTCTTGAATTCGTACGTCTACGGTAAGAGTTATATTTGTACCCTTAAGGGCCGGACGCATAACACTTTCTGAAATCACATGTCCTTGTACATCTGTTTCAGTAAGCTTCATACCTGGTTGTCCTTTCAAGATAGAATCAAAAAAAGATTCCACTCCATCTGCCCCTGCGTATTCTGTATTGTAATAATATCCAGACTTATCTTTTCGAGGATACTTTACATAACCAATCAAACTATGCGTACCAAGATGATCGCGATATATTCTTGAAGCAAAATCCTCTTCGGTTGTACTTCCATTTTGATTTTTTCCAATTTTGTTCCAAGCCAATAAGACTCCATTTCGATCCTGAATCACACCTCGTTCAGCAAAAAGCAAACTATGATGCAATCGATTATTTTCTGCTAATTTTGACCACTTTGAACCTTCGAAAAATTGAAGTTTAAATGCTTGCCCAAGATACAATAGTGCGACCAATAAGAAAATACTTGCAACAATGTACATAGTGCTACGAGGTATAGGTGTTTCAATCCGGCCTTCAAATTGATCGGTGTCAAAATTTGGCAGATTTGAAGAGTCCAAAAATATCTCATCTGGATCTACTTCATGGTGCCTGTATTGTCTTCGGGTAAATAATCGTCGCATACAATTGTCTAATAAATATACTATGAATAAAACCTAATTTTCTGCTTAAGAATTTGCAATACAATCATAAGGAGTGCAGTGATATACGTACATGTAAGCAATGGGAAAATCCATATAGTATCAAATGCATATGATGTATAGAGCATGTCCATAATAAATGCCCCAAATAGAATCTCTATTGCTTCGTATTTCCAATAATACACAATCCCGAGTATCGCAGGCACATACCAAGGCAAGAACAAAATTGCCAACAAAAGCATACTATCGATAAGAATCCTTTTTGACCAAGACATATGTGAGTGAATTGAGATTAATTGGTAATTTAAAATATGCATAGGTATATGCCTCGCCTGCTCCTGCATCTACAGATTCGATTGTGCTAAATACTTCTATATCTATCAATCTTCGTGCGACCATGTCTCCAGCATGAATATCGGTTACTTTTGGTAGTTTCAGCGAAAAATTACCACCCCCTTTTCCTTCAGCGATAGCCGATGCTGTACTTGTACCGATAAACACTTCTGTCTTTTTTCCAGGTGCTGAGAATAATTCTGCCGTTGACCTTGTATTATCTACAAGAACAATCGTACCAATCGGAAACCCATTAAATGCATAGACAATATCTCCTACCTCTATCCCTTGCGATGCTCCGGCGCTTATCACAATTGCATCATACGGACTCTGTGGTGGCCTGACCAATACTGTTGCCAAGGTATCACCGATATGAATCTTCATTTTCTTTGAAGTCGTAGAAATTGGCTCAATTATGTCCATATCTGAAGACGAAGCCTGTGAGATATCCAGTACATCTAAATCACTTTCCGGCTCAACATCGATTGTTTCTGCAATTGACATAGAGTATGGAATGCGAATACCAGCATTTTCCATAAGTCTTTTCAATTCTCTGTTTTCTACTTCAAATGCCTGCAATTTTGAGTCTAATGCACCTCTATCTAGAGTAATTTCATTTGGTGTAGAAGGAAGGACCAGTGTCCGGATTGAAAATAAAATATGTGAAATAGGAGACTTAAATACTAGATACACTAAAAGCAAAATACATACAAAAAAGATAATACGCCAAAATCCGATCTTTCTCTTTTGACCATGCAAACTATGCGAAGAACTAATATGTTTATTGGCGTGATGGAGGTAATTCATCTTCGTTTTGAATTAGTATATCAACAAAACGCGCAAGATCTTCGAGAATTATACCTGCACCTCGCGCCACCGCGGTCAATGGATCGTCTGCTATATGTACTGGGATACCCACATATTCTTGCAATACATCAGGTAAACCTTTTATCAAAGCCCCTCCGCCCGCTACATAAATACCATTTCGCATAATGTCTGAAAGAATTTCTGGGGGCGTAGTCTCGAGGACTTCTTTGACTGCCTCTAAGATAGTGTCTACGGAAGCACCAATCGCATCGCGAATATCAGAATCAGTGACAACCACTTCTCGTGGGAGACCAGTCACCAAATCACGACCACGAATTGTGGCTTCAAGTGGAGGATTCATAGGGACAACACTTGCAATTGCAATCTTTACTTCTTCAGCAGTTTTTTCACCAATCAAAATTTTAAATTCATTTCGAATATATGAAATAATATCTGTATTTAATTTATCTCCTGCAACTTTGAGATTCTTGGCTCGAACAATACCACCAAGTGATATCACTGCAATATCTGTCGTACCACCACCGATATCAATAATCATACTTCCAGTTGCGTCGTGGATTGGAAGACGTATCCCAATTGCAGCAGACATAGGCTCTTCAACAATATGCACCTCGCGTGCTCCAGCATTTTTTGCTGCATCACGCACCGCACGCCTTTCAACATTTGTAACACCATATGGCACACCCACAACAACTTTTGGCCCAAACATTTTTTTGGAAATACCTTCAGCTTTTCGAATCAAGTACGAAAGCATTTCTTGTGTAATTTCAAAATCAGAGATCACTCCGTCGACAAGAGGCCGTACTGCAACAATATGTGAAGGAGTCCTCCCGAGCATATCTTTTGCTTGTGCTCCTACAGCCACCACTCTCCCTGTTTTTTGATTCACTGCCACTACAGAAGGCTCATTGATAATCACTCCCTGTCCTGAAACATAGACAAGTGTATTGGCGGTACCGAGGTCGATACCGATTTCATTTGATGTAAGCTTATGAAATTTATGTTTCAGTTTTTTAAACATTTTTTTATATATACAATGCGGACACTTTGCTTACAAATTAAGCGATATCTGTCTCACTTACATAAGACAAGATATCAGCAACTTGGATAAGCGCTACACCTTGTGCTGTACGTAACTTATACTCGATCATGCCTTCCGGTACTTTCTCACTAATCACGATTCGATGCGGTATACCAATCAAGTCTGCATCTGTAAACTTCTCTCCAGGTCTTGCATCGCGATCATCTACTAAGACATCGATATTTGCTTCTGTGAGCTTTTTTACCACTTCATCTACACGATTTTGAATTGCTTCTTTTTTTTCCGCATCTACACCAAAGATGGGAACTATATGTGCAGTAAATGGAGCGATACTTTGTGGCCATACAAGCCCTTTATCATCTGAAAATACTTCAGCGATCACACCCATAAGTCGACTGACCCCAATTCCATATGATCCAAGATACACTGGTTGTTGAACACCTTCTGCGTCTGTGAAGTACAATCCAAGTTCTTCAGATTTTCCTGTTCCAAACGTAAAGATATTTCCTACTTCTGCAGTTTTTACTTTTTCAAAATCCGCTGTCGTACCACCTACTTTTTCCAATGTCTCGGCATTGAAAACTTCTGAGTTAATTGCAATATTTCGTATTTTATCTACATATACTTCATCTTCACCAGCATCACAGATGGTCTGGAATTCATGACTAAACTTATCAGTAAATACTCCTCCAGAAGCAGATGTAACATAGGTAATATCACCAAGCCCCACCCTTCGATACACACTGAGATACGCATCGATTGTGGCAGTATAAAATTTCATATGTGCATCTTCAGAAGCACAAAATGAATACATGTCCTTCATGATAAATTCACGTCCACGCATAATACCGCTTTTGGCTCGTACTTCATTTCTAAATTTTGTTTGGAACTGGTGTACGTATCGTGGTAAATCATGATAGCTCGCAATATGATATTTCATCATATCTCCAATCGGTTCTTCATGTGACCAACCAAATCCGATTTGATTTCCACTTTTCAATTCTGATTTAAACCAAACATCCACTTTTTCATCACTCCATCGATCGGTTTTCTCCCAGACTTCTTTTGGTTGAAGCGATGACATGAGAATTTCGTTTGACCCAAGCATTTGCATCTCTTCAGATACTATCCCTTTTATTTTTTCGATCACACGCATACCAAGTGGAAGGTATGAATATACACCTGCCATGTCTTTGTGAATAAATCCTGCACGAATCAATAATTCAGCATTTTTAGCTGTTTCATCTTTTGGTGCCTCCCGTCTTGTTTTGGTAAAGAGTTGTGATTGACGCATGTATCTCATAGTGTGCCTATTTTATAGGAAAAACGCTATTATGGCGAATTTGACTTTGATAACCAAGTATGGTCATAATGCACAAAGAATTATATTGTCTTGAGTCATTGAGACAATATCGCACCCAACCCTAACCACTCCACTAATATGCGAGGACTACACAGCAATAGCGCTGATTGTCCTCGAAAAAGAGGACGATTATGGGAATATCACTTTTTTGGGTTCACCAGGATCCTTGAATCAGAGCCTCCTTACCTCGATTTTGAGGAGGCACATGCAGATGCACTGACGACAATGCAACCAATCTTGCAGGCTGAACATTGGGATGACAAAAACCCGAGACCACAACCTGCCAGACAATTGCTTCATGCGGTCAAATCATTTCTGATACCAACTATTGGGGATGAATTGGTTTTGACTCCGACAATTGGCACGTCTTTTGATTTCTGGCATGGAGTTGACTTCGTCATCTCACATCCAGATATTCAACAGGGCCCACTGGTCACGGTCGATATCTGCACAGCGCCTAAGAGGCAGTATAAGGCCGAGGCACTCTTGGTTCGTGCGGATTTTTACCCAAAACTTGATATGCATGCTCAGTTCATAGCCCAGCTCTGTTGGGCAAAATGGAAAAGAGCTACAAAACTCCAAACCTAATCGCCACCGTTCCTCATTTGGAGCAGTGGCGATTTGTTGTTTTTTGTATATGAGTAACTGAGGAGGAAACGGTATGTTATTTAAACAACATCCAGACATCTTTAAATGTCACCACGAGCATGAGACCGATGAGAAGGAGGAATCCAATTGCATTTACCCAGTTGATAATCTTTGGATTGAGTCTTCGTCGGATAATACCTTCGATAGCCACCACTACAAGCCTACCTCCGTCGAGCGCTGGAAATGGCATAAGATTGAGTACAGCAAGATTGATCGAGATCACAGCAGTAATCGCAAGAAGAATTGAAAACCCTTGTTGTGCCGATGAACCCACAATACCAGCGATACCAACTGGACCACTCACACTTTTAAGTGCATCTTTGGCACCATTTTCAGAAATCACGAGGCCTTTAATAAAACCCCATAATCCAAGTGCGACATTTTCAGTCATCACCCATGTGCTTTTTGCACCATAGAGCACTGCATCTATTGGACCAAGTTTAATTGTCCCAACTTCATCCATAGAAATACCAATTGCTTTTTTGCCTGGGACTATACCTTCTTTTGGACTCAAAATAATAGTTTCATCTTTTAATGTCACCTGATCCTTTACAGTAAATGTAACCGTACTTGAACTCTGAGAAATTACATCTTGGATTGCTGACACTTTAAGTGTTGATGTTGCAAGACTGGCTGATGGAGATTCCACTTTCAAAATTTCTACTCCGGGCTTGATTCCAGCAACTTCAGCAGGACTTCCAGGGGCAACAAAAGCGATTCTGATACCAGTGTCTGTTATCTTGTCTGCCGGGAATCCAGCTGTAGATGCCTTTGTACCAATAACAAATGCAAGAGATAATAGTAACCAAGCAAAGAGTACATTGAAGGTTACACCTGCTATTAGCACCACTGCCTGTTGCCATCGAGGTTTAGCTAAAATGCTATCTGGAGTGATTTCATCTTCAGCATTTTCACCATGAATTTTTACATATCCACCTAAAGGCACGAGATTGATTGCGAATCGTGTACCCTTTCGCATGAAACTCCATAGACGTGGAGGAAACCCAACTGCAAATTCATCTACTCTAATCTTAAATGCTTTCGCTGCAAGAAAATGTCCAAGCTCATGTACAAAGACAAGTACTGTAAGGACGATTAGAAAAATGATTGTAGTGACCATTGATTAAGATTAAAGTAAATAAATATATTACCCAGTAATTTCTGATTCTTTTTTTGTAAATACAACTTCGAGCTTTTCACCTGCTTCTTTCATCTTCTTTTCAACTTCAATTTTCACTCGCTCCACTTCGTCTTCACTCATAGTTCCCTCTTTCTTTTTCGCATTGAGGTCATCCATAATTTCATTTCGCTCACGTCTGAGTGCTACACGACCGTCTTCAAGTTTTTCTTTCGCTACTTTGACGAGTTGAAGACGTCGCTCTCCAGTAAGTTCTGGAAAAATAACTCGAAGTCCTTTATCGTCGACTGTTACAGATACCCCAAGATTACTTGTTGAGATTGCTTTTTCGATTCCACGGATTTGAGAATTGTCCCATGGAGTAATTCGGAGTGTTTTTGCATCTTCGGTACCGATTGAGGCTACAGATGAAATCGCCATCATGGAACCATATGATTCTACTTGTACTCCATCGAGAAAAGAGACAGAGGCCCGACCAGTACGGATGCCGTTCATCTCTTTTGCAAGCCATTCTTCAGTTGCTTTTAATTTATTTTGAAAGTCGTTGAGATTGTATGCCATATCTTTGTATATTCTATAATTGAAGCAAATTGTACCATATATCGAGCCATTAATCTAATTGCATTTCGAGGGGTCTAAGTATGTTTTTACCTCTCAAGCAAAGAGCTCTTCCATATATTTAGATAATAGTCGCAAGATACTCCAAAAGCATCTTCACAGAATTTCCGGGTGCATGCATATATGTTTGCGCTTTCAGAATCGCATTGAGCTTGCGAGCTGTCGCACCCTTTGAATCCAAAACATCTTTCGCTCCACCATTTGCTTTCAATTTGTTTTGATTTTGTTCAAATGCAGCAGCAATGTCACTGTGCACTTTCTTTTCGATTTCATTTACAAAATGAAACACCTCTGCAATACCGATTTTTTCCTTGTCCATTTCACTATGAATCTTTTTGACGATATCAAGCCTCTCTGCAATATCAGCATCAAGGAACCTTGCGGTATCTAGAAGTTGATTTTTACCTGCTCGCATTCCGATTTCACCAGCAGAAGACATGTTACCCACTCCATTTTTCATATCAATATGTAAAACACTCTCCATATACTCTTCCAGATCAAAGAGATTGAGCCTTGAACGCAATGTCGGTAATAATGGATGAATTGAATCGGTAATCAATATAAAGCGAGTATGAACGGGAGGCTCTTCTAGGATTTTGAGCAAAGCATTTTGTGCTTGTTCAGTAAGGGTATGAGTATATACCACAACAACATTCCACTCTGCTTGAGCGGGCCTCTTTATCAAAATTTCATGTATGAGATGTGCATCATCGACACCAAACTTTTCATGTTCAAAAGTACGTACTGTGAGATCAGGATGTCTCGCATGCAATCCATATCTCTTAGACAAAATATCTAGTACAGGGGCAATATGCCCCAAAGAACCTTCGATAAGTTGTGCATGATGATTAAGCATACTTATATATATTTTCTACGCCCAAAAATATTATCTCTTACTGATAATTGTCTTCTTGTAAGTATCAAGATGATTCAATGCCTCCCCAGTCCCTTTCACCACGCAATAGAGCGCATCATTTGCCAAAATAGCTTTTACTCCTGTACGACGAAATACGAGCTCCGTGAGATTACGCAATTGAGATGAGCCGCCTGTCATAATAATCCCGTTGTCGATAATATCAGATGCGAGCTCTGGGGGTGTTTCTTGCAAGACATGTTTGATTGCAGCAATCATCTCACGAAGCTCTTTTGATACCGCCTTCACAATTTCATTTGTTTTAATTTCTACTGAACGAGGAAGACCTGTAAGAAAATCTCGTCCTTTGATTGTCATAGTGAGTTCTTCTTCAACCGGGATTGCAGAGCCGACATGAATTTTGATATCTTCCGCTGTACGATCACCAATCGCAAGATTATATGTTTTCTTAATATAATCTGTGATAGCTGCGTCAATTCGATTTCCAGCACACTTTACTGATGTACAAGCCACAATACCTCCAAGAGAAATCACTGCTACATCTGTCGTACCACCACCGATGTCCACTATCATATGCCCTATAGCTTCATGGATCGAAATCCCTGCTCCAATCGCAGCAAGAATCGGCTCTTTGACAACATATGCCTGTTTTGCACCAGCTTTTACCGCAGCCTCAATCACAGCACGACGTTCAGTCGAAGTCACACCAGCTGGAACTGAAATCATGACTTCAGGTTTCCATATATTCCACTTACCCATCGCTTTATTAATAAAGTATCGAAGCATGGCTTCGGTCACTCGATAATCAGCGATGACACCATCGCGCATCGGACGATATGCAATAATGCTATCTGGTGTTTTTCCAATCATTTCTTTTGCTTCTATCCCTACTGCCAAGATACGATTATCTTGTTCTGACACCGCAACTACTGAAGGTTCATTGAGGACGATTCCTTTACCCGGCACAAATACAAGTGTGTTTGCAGTCCCAAGATCAATACCAAGTTTTTTAGAAAAGATTCCCATATCGGTATATTACTCTTTTTCTTAGTTTGAGACAATTACGACAAATTACCAGTTGCATTGTCTTGTGTCGGGCGCCTTAAATATATAGACAAAAAGAAAGGGGTCACCCGGCCGCTGCACGAAGCAACGTTGCCTGAGTGACCCCTGGGGGGGTGGATGAAGCGCGGTGAAGCTCCAGTCCTAGTCTTGCAATACCCATCAGGGCGATTGCTACGGTTGACTATACATTATTCGATCGGGAGGCCACTCAGGCCTCAGGACAATCGACACCTAATGTCTGCTCGAGCGAACTCGAAGCAACTTAACCGGATACATAAGCTAGATTTGTCACACTCTGTGACTCACTCCTCGTCATCTGAAACATATCAGTTTCCAGATCTAATACTTCGCACCCTGCGAATCCCTATCGGAAGATACAATGAGGAGTATAAACTCCGTATTTTGTATCCGTACATTAGCCTTATCTTTAGAGTTGATTTGAATTATCCGCAACGAGCGAATCAATGCATTTCAACTGGCGATAGGCGAACCAAGTACGAGCATTATAGCTCACAAGCAACACAGTGGTTTCATGCGTATAGGATCCCTCGATTGCGGTTGCGATCGAGTCCAGTCATGCTCCCTGTTTCTCAGCCCACCCTTTTATTTATTCAGGCGGATCAGGTTGATGTTTGTCTATGAGCGTCCAGATTCCTTCTCTTGGCTATCCATGCACTTTTCAGGTGCGGCAGACCTCCTTTCCAGATCGGACATCAAGCTTTGGTACTACTGCTTGATACGTATATCATAGCACTATTTAGATATTTGTCAAGTATTTCAAATACCCCCCTTTTCTGCCACTATTAGGGTGTGTATCTCCTCGATGTATTTCCAATTGTAAAAGGGACCTGGGCCAAAGACCTCCAATACTGGTCCGCCGAGCATATTTCACCTGGCTCAATCGTAAAAGCACCCTTAAAAGGCAAAGAAATTGCTGTCTTTGTCTTCAATTGCACCCCACTTCATGCAGCAAAACATATTGTGAAAGAAGCTGAATTTAAAACAAGAAAAATAGAGAGCCCTCGCCCTATCTCTGCAATTTCGCATACATATATCCAAAGTGTTTTGCTTTCATCTGGTTATTTTGTACAAAATATCGGCGCCATGCTTAAAGCTTGTATCCCGACTTGTGCACTCTCAGGTTCTGATTTCGTATCTGAAGCATTGGAAAAAAATATTCAAAAAACTAATCAGCAAGTTGTACCAACAACCGCACACATTTCACATACTTCACAAAAAAAATCTGATGTAGTTGCCCTAGCCACACAAACTGAAGATAGAATTAGTTTTTATAAAAGTATTATCCGTGAAGAAGTGGCAAGAAATAAATCAGTCATCTTAGTGGCACCTACAGTACGAACAGCTGAGACACTCTATGCTTCAATCAAAAAAGGAATTGAACATATTACATACATCATCCATAGTGGTCATTCAAAAAAGAAATTACAAGATACATGGAACACTGTCTCATCTTTTGAACGCGGCATGGTAATCATTGTCACACCTCAATATGTATCGATACCCCGCCACGATATCGAAGTTATTATCTTGGAAAATGAATCATCACGGGCATATAAAACATTTCACCCACCTTTCTTTGATTGGCGCAATGTCATAGAGCAGTATGCGGATCTCCTGAGCGCAAGGTTGATACTCGGTGACCAATTGCTGAGACTTGAAACTATAAAACGAGTACAGGATCATGAAATAGATGAGCTCTTCCCTCTTTCATATCGTATCCAAAAAGAAACTGAAATAATTATCGTGGACATGGCATCTGACAAACAGAAACATGGATCATATAGGATGCTTAGTGAAGAATTGCAATCAATGATCGAGTATGCTGAGAAGAGAAAACAAAGTATGTTTTTATTTTCTGCACGACGAGGTCTATCGCCCCAAACAGTATGCAGTGATTGCCACGAAACCGTAACCTGTTTAGGGTGCAATGCTCCGATTGTATTACATACTTCAAAAAAGCAAGGCAGATATTTTCTGTGTCATCATTGTGGTAAAGAACGAACTGCCCTAGAAGCATGTAAAAAATGCAATAGTTGGAATCTCACAACTCTCGGTGTCGGTACAGATAGTGTCGAACAAGAAATTCGACATATGTATCCACATATTCCAGTGTTTCGGATTGATAAAGATGCAGCAAAAAGCGACGGAGAGGCAAAGAAGATCATGCAAGAATTTCAAAAACATGCCTTTGCAATACTTATTGGTACCGAGACAGCTTTATCTTATATTGACTCAGTGCCACATGTAGCAGTTGTATCCATGGAGAGTCTTTTCTCAATACCAGATTTCAGAATTCATGAACGAATCGCACATATGTACATACGCCTTCTCGAGGTTACGGAGTCATATCTACTTGTACAATCAAGAAATCTTGGAAATAGTATTATAAAATCTCTAGAGCAACGAACATTTGGAGAGTATGTGAAAGAAGAATTAAAAATGCGCGAAGTATTACAATACCCTCCCTTTGCTCTTATGGCCAAAATAGTCTTGAAAGGGTCAGTCCAACTAGTGAGTGCTCATGCCAAGAAAATACAAGATGAATTAGCAGAATATAATCCACAAGTATTCCCAGCTATGATTCCAAGCCCAGAAGGGCCGACTATTCATATTCTCTTTACACTTCCGTATACTGTTTGGAAAAGCAAAGATCGTATCCAAACGGAACTCTATAGGAAGCTTGATTTGATTTCACGTATTGCACCTATTCAAGTAAATCCTGAGTCTTTTATTTAACCTTATCTAATCACTCATTAAGAGATCTCACAAACTGGCACTCTTAGACTTTGAATTTGTCTCACCAAGCCTCTCCAAGAAATATATACAAGTACGAGACCTAGCAGTGAGAACTCTACTCCTTTCAATGGGAGCCAAGAAGCGACGATTGATAGCCCGAGTGCATTGAAAATGGTAGCCGAGATAGCTGTACCACATGCTGCACATCCATACCCAAAAAATGTCATAAGGAGAGCAAATACACTTGCCAGAGCCCCTCTTTTCTTTGTCTCTATCAATACCTGTTGTTTACGCTTGATATCTTGTTTTAGTACAACTACCTCGATCAATAGTGCGATCGAAATACTAAGTGAAAAGATAAGTACCAAGAATACGATAAATGGACCGGTTCCTACAAATGCAGCATTTCCAATCAATAACCCCCAAGCAAGTCGTATTGCGGTTGTCCAAGATTCACCCTGAGTAAATGCCGAAAGCGTATCTCTATGTGGCAGTAACACTATAAGCATGTAGATCAAAAAACCGACCAAGAGCGCAGGAAGGCTCCGAGTCGGCTTTTTGATTGTCTGCCAGATAATACTAAACATAAAGAAATATGGTGGAGATTAAATCTGACTTAGTCACAAAACAAACTATTTATCGTTGAGTGCTTTTTCTATGATTTGTTTTGCTTGCGCATATGGAAATGCTCCGCCGATTGGAAAGACATTTCCTTTTGGTGATATCACGAGTGTGTAGGGTGTACCACTTGCACCAGCCGCTGCGCCACTCTCTGCATCTGCTTGTACTTCACCAGCAGTTTCTTTTGCATTGAAACATTTGAGGAATTGATTTCGATTAACTCCAGCTTTTTCAGCAAGGGTCGGCAAGATACTTAAATCAAGGCCGTCATTTGCAGTGGTGATTTCAAAGATACTATCAGTCATTTTCCAAAAAGCTTCGTCTCCACCTAGCTTGGCTACACACTCTGTTGCCATAGCTTCAGTTCTCGCTTTTTTGTGTAAGTTATCAAGTGGAAAATGTCGGTATGCCCATACAATCTGATCCTTAATACCGTATTCATTAAACAATTGATTCATGGTCGCATGGAAGTCTTTACAGAATGGACATTCGAGATCTGAATATTCGATAACTTTTACTGGAGCATTGATATTTCCTCTTATATGATCAGCGTCAGTGACTTGTGTAAAAGTAATATCTTCTGATCCTTGCGGTCGAGCATTTGATTGTACGGCAAGGGCTCCGCCAATCAAAAGTACTGCTACAATCGCGACGATAATACCTTGTATCTTCTGTGATTGAGATTTCTTTGGTTCTTGTGTATTCATGTCGTCTATTATGCCATAATTGCATTTAGTAGTACAAATGTATTATTGTATAGGTACTAGCATACATATTATATGAACTCAACATCTCACCCAAAATCTATCCCTGAAATAGTCCAAACTGGCTACCCTACTCTTCACAACCCCTCAGAATCAGTCGACCTTACAAAGCTCGATTCACCTGAAATTAAGAAGGTACTCCAGGATATGACCTTGGCTTTGGAATCCCAAGATGACGGCGTAGGACTTGCCGCACCTCAAATTGGTATTCCTTTACGAATCTTTATGGTAGCCGGGTTTATCTACGATCGAATTGAGTATGCCGCTCTGAGACGAAAAGCAAAACACGATGGTACAGAATTGCCAGATGTAAAAACACTAAAGAAGAATCCTCATCAATTTTTCATCAACCCTGTGATTACAAAAGAATCAAAGGAGAAAAAGTGGATGGACGGTGAAGGATGTCTTTCAGTACGATGGCTCTATGGAAAAGTATATCGCTCTACCCGAGTAACACTCGAAGCTTATGATGAAAAAGGAAACTTTGTTCGTAAGGGAGCAAGTGGTATTTTGGCGCATATTTTTCAACATGAAGTTGATCACCTCAATGGTATTTTGTTTACTGATAAGGCAAAAGATATTCAGGCATATGACCCTGAAGAAATCAAGAAAGAAATAGCTGATCGAAAAGATAGTCACGAACTATAATTTTTACTCCATATTAACAGCGTACATATGTCTACTCCTCGCCCATTTATTTTTTTCGGAACCTCAAGATTATCAGTGATAGTACTTGAGCAACTTGCATTACATGGATATATTCCAAAAGCAATTATTACTGCACCTGATTCTCCACAAGGTAGAAAACTTATACTGACACCAACTGAAACCAAGCAGTATGCACAAGTACATGGTATTCCCGTCTATACCTATACAAAACTCACACCTGAGGCCATAGCTGAAATTGCCAAAATAGCTATAGGTGTAGATTTTTTTCTTGTTGCATCATATGGACTTATTATCCCTCAAGTAATACTCGATATTCCGCCACATGGCGTACTCAATATCCACCCGTCACTTTTGCCTGCATATCGTGGTGCAACTCCACTTCAGCAAGCTATCCTGGATGATGTCAGCAATACTGGTGTAACTATCATGCAAATGGATGCAAAAATGGATCATGGCCCTATCTACTCCCAAGAGGTTCGTAAAAATCCAACCAACTGGCCAATATCTTATAGTGAACTTGAAAAGGAGCTTTCGATACAAAGCGTTGAAACACTAGTTGAACTTATTGATCATATTTGTGAACATCGTATTAGACCTATACCTCAGAATCACGATGCCGCGACATTTACAAAAAAGATTACCAAAGATCAAGGTGAAATAGATATCAATGCTTTGGGTGGGAAAACTGGTTATGCACAATTTCTCAAGTATCTAGCCTTTGAAATCTGGCCTGGTACTTTTTTCTTTGTACAAAAAAAGGACATGCAAGTACGTGTAAAAATAAAACGAGCACATTGGGACAATGCACTCGATTTACTTGTGATTGATACAGTGATTCCTGAGGGACAAAAAGAAGTGTCCTATGATGAGTTTATGAAGCGAATAGCTGAGTACTACAAGTAGACGCTACTTCCTAAACATCTGCTTAATCTTTTGTGCACCGCTTCTAAATAAAGATTGTTTTTTATCTTTTTTAGAACTCAAAGCATCATATGCCTCGTCTTTCACTACATCGATAGCTGTATACAGATCCTCTTTTTCTGCTACAACTCTCGTATACTCTCCTTTATGGTAAATGTTTAGTTCAGCCTTAAAAATATCTCCATGCTTATGGTGATTACTAATCTTCCCCACATCGGCTTGTATCTTTGACTCTGCATTAAGAAATTTTGAGAGCCCTTCAAGCTTTTTTTCTAAATATACTTGTATTGCCTCAGTGATTTCAATTTGCGAACCTTTGATGATGATATTCATGGTTTGTATCACTAAACTTATAATACATA
>JBJOQZ010000012.1:0-10062 GCA_046049705.1 Candidatus Parcubacteria bacterium
GCCGCACGACCAATCGTCTGAACAAGTGAAGTCTCCGAACGCAAAAATCCTTCTCGGTCTGCATCGAGGATACCAATCAAAGCGACTTCAGGTAAATCCAAACCTTCTCGGAGCAAGTTTACTCCAACAAGTACATCAAACTCCCCTTTTCGAAGCTCTGTCAGAATCTGAATACGCTCCATGGTCTCTACATCGCTATGTAAATATTTGGCTTTGATATCTTTCTGTTTTAAAAACTCTGTAAGATCCTCTGCCATCTTCTTTGTTAGTGTGGTAGCAAGCGCTCGGTATCCAGCTTTAACAGTCCTTTCCACCTCAGAGATAAAATCAAAAATCTGACCTGGATAATCTTGCCTTGCCACTGTCCCAAAGATACCTTTTGACCCCTTCTTTTGTTCAACAACAGGTCTCACATCGAGTACTGGATCGATAAGTCCTGTAGGACGAATAATTTGCTCTGCGATATTTTTACTCATCTCTAATTCATAAGGCCCAGGAGTAGCTGTAGTAAACACTACCTGCCCGACGCGCTCTAAAAACTCTGGAAACTTGAGTGGACGATTATCTGCTGCAGAAGGCAATCTGAATCCGTGGTCAATTAAATTTTTCTTTCGAGATGCATCGCCAGCAAACATACCTCGTAATTGCGGAATAGTTACATGGGACTCATCGATGATAGTAAGGAAATCTGGTGTCCCGTCCGGTTTATGTGGAAAATATGAAAGCAATGTATCTGCTGCTTCTCCCGCTTTTTTACCCGCAAAGATACGCGAGTAATTTTCAATCCCGTTACAATATCCCACTTCTTTGATCATAGCGATATCATAATTTGTTCGGCGCTTCAAACGCTCGGCTTCCAGAATCTTTCCTTCTTTTAGGAGAACCTCAATCCTATCATCGAGTTCAGTTTTAATTTCTTTCACCGCACGCTCGCGCTCATCTTCAGGAGTTACGAAGTGTTTTGCTGGGAAAATGAAAAAAGATTGGTCACCTGTATATTCTTCAATAATTCTTCTCGTCACTTCATCGATCAAAGTAATGGCTTCAATATTGATTGCATTGAAATTGATACGGTAAATCACCCGCTCCGATACGGGCATAATCTCTATACTATTTCCAAGCGCCCGAAATGTCCCAGGGGTAAGATCGGCACTTGTACGCTCATAGTACATATGAATCAGACGACGAGTGAGTTCAAATCGATCCATCTTCTCACCAACTTTCAAACGCATATTTACTTTTTCATATTCTTCAGGAGAACCCAAGCCATAGATACAAGATACAGATGCGACAATAATCACATCTTTTCTTGTCAGCAATGCCTGCGTCGAGGCATGTCGAAGCCGCTCAATTTCTTCATTGATTTGAGCTTCTTTTTCAATATACGTATCTGATGTCGCTATATATGCCTCCGGTTGATAGTAGTCATAGTATGAAACAAAATAATGAACTGCATTGTCAGGAAAAAACTCCCGAAATTCTTGCGCCAACTGTGCCGCAAGTGTCTTATTGTGCGCGATAACAAGTGTCGGTTTACCAAACTGTTCTATAACATTTGCAGCGGTAAATGTCTTTCCTGAACCAGTCACGCCAAGCAGGGTCTGCATTTCCAAACCTTTTTTAAGCCCTTGTACCAATGACGTAATAGCCGTAGGTTGATCACCCGCTGGTTTATGGGAGGTTTTTATAGTAAATGGCGACTTCTGCGTCTCAGAAGATTTAGGTACACGCGATTCTTTATTAGAGCCAGAAGACTTTGCTGGCTCACCTGCTGACTTAGGAGACTTAGGCATATATCCGATTATAGCGGAAACATGAAAAGTGTGCGAGTGCTGTGGCTTTTTACTGCTTTAGTGTGCAGGATTATGTGTTCAGACAGGGTCATCTATACTTTATAATTTAGGTCACTTTCTCCGTCTTCTTCGTTGATACCAAATATCTGATCCTCGAGTTTACTTACTCTAAACCACGTCGCATTATTTGTTGCATCTTGTTTTCTGGTATATTCACGATATTCTTCATCTCTCCGATCCATTCTTTCATTTGAAATCATCCATAATTCGACCATGGTTTTAAATTTATCTTCTTGATGCTCCACCAAAGCCCCAATATCTCTTGTTCTTTCTAACACCTCTTCTCTTATCAGATGTATATCTTTCTCGAGCAGATCTTTAGTCACATACTTTCCCAATTCCTCTTTAAATGTTTCTAGTTCATGCTTTTTGACATACGCGGCCAGCTCAGGACTTCTCACAAAATCATTTGCTCTATTTGCTTTTAATGTATTCATACTTCATATTTTATTAATAATAGATACCCTGAGTCTATCTTGACGAAGATGAAATTTTGATAAAGAAAAAGATTTTTTAATCAAAAATATAAGGCTTGTTCAGATTATCCACTCTGTCCACAACTTATGTGGATAATCTACCCTTTTCTAAATTACTTAATCCTTCTTATACCGCTCCAAAAACTCCTTTTTAAACTCTTCATACTTCCCTTCCAAGATCGCTTGCCGAATTCGCCTAGTGAGCTCAATCAAAAAATATAGATTATGGACCGATGCCAAAATTGGACCCATCATCTCTTTTGCATGAAAAAGATGTGAGAGATATGCTCGAGAATACGACGTGAGCATAGGGCAGATGAAATATTCATCAATTTTAGAGGTGTCATCCCGATATTTAGCATTCATAATATTTATCTTTCCGTATGAAGTAAAAAGTGTTCCAGTACGGCCATTGCGAGTTGGGAGCACACAGTCAAACGTATCGCACCCTTGCTCTATCGCCATAAAAATATCTTCTGGCTCACCTATACCGAGCAAGTGCCTTGGCTTATCTTTTGGCAAAATCTGATTTACCCAGGTCACTGCTGTACACATATCTTCTTTTGCAAATGAGCCTCCGATACAGTATCCGTCGAAACCGTAATTTTGCACTTTAGGTTTTTCGCCTGACACAGAATTCATATGTTCATAGTTCATAGTAGACAAAATCGTCGCACTCTCTTTTCGCAATTCTTCGTCTCGCCCACCTTGCACTACTGCATATAAAGCTTGTTTATACTCCTGCCCATCAGTGCCGGTAATTATCGCATCTGAATCATGATGATACTTTAGACATGTCTTGGCCCATCGATGAGTTCGATCCATCGCCTCTTGCTGATAGTGCCGAGGTTCATGTGGAGAGGTACATTCATCAAAAGCCACAATGATATCTGCACCGAGATCATGCTGAATTTGAATTGATTTTTCAGGCGTAAAATAATGTGCAGACCCGTCGATAATCGATCGAAACATCACCCCTCCGGCATCGATTTTTGCTGGCACCATAGCTTCTTCAGGAATATCTTGATTTCGACTACCGTGACCAGCTTGGCTTGCCTTTTGAGCTTTTGTTGATTCCGTCTCTTCAGGCATCAAGATTTCGCCAAACTGATTTTTCCCATCTTTATTTTCCTTAACTAATTTTGAAATATTTTTTCCTAGCGCTGCTCCAAGTGAAAATGCCTGAAAACCACCTGAATCAGTCATAGTCGGACCATGCCACCCCATAAATGCCCCAAATCCGCCTTGAGATTTGATCAATTTTTCACCTGGTTGTAGATAGAGGTGATAGGTATTTGCAAGGACCACTTCAGCACCGATAGACTTGACAATCTCTGGTGTCAATCCCTTGACAGTGGCTTTGGTACCCACAGTCACATAGGCTGGCGTATGAATAACACCATGCGGAGTAGTTAATTCACCAATCCGCAATAAAGGATACCGCTTCTGCAGGTCAGCGATATGTGAGTTTTCTATTTGTGAAAATGAGATTGATTTCATGTGTTAATTACGTGCGTAAAAGCATTAAAGCATAAATAACAAGACCCCGCGAGTTGCGAGGTCTGTCAAAAATGGATGCCCTAAGGGCGATATGCAGCTGGGAGTGGAGCTGGCGCGGGAACAAAGTTCATTTGTTCAAGTCCAGGAAGAACCCCTGCTTGTTGTCCTTGTATCCCCTGTGAGAGATCTTGGACAAGTGTCGTCGGTGCATATGCGAGCACCTCTTCGACGAAATGAAAGAACGTCACTGCAGTATGCTCGAAAGCACCAAATGCAGTTGGGAGAATGAGTCTGAGGGCAATAATAGTGATAACGAATCCTATTGCTCTGAACATAATTCTTTAAATTATGGAGAAAGGTGTATATGTGGTGACGAATCACATATCGTTAGCCTATTGCCAACTCCTCTCTCCCCAGAGAAGAACTTTGCTTTTGTTATAGATTTCTTAAGAAGAGGTCATATGTGGAAGTGTACGTACAAAGTAGCACCTCACCCTAAAACAACAGCGCTCAATCGGAGCGCTGTTGTTTTATCTTATTATCTAGTGTTTCAGAAAATATGAGGGGTATTTGACAAAGCGCTTCCTTGAGGAGAGACGAACAATGTCAATGTTCACACCAAAAATATATCATTAGATACGATTTTAGGCAAGTTTTGAACCAAGAAATTACGCGGTCTGGATAGAAAACTAGAAACTCCCCGTCTCAGTAAAATAGACATTCTTCTCAAGGAAACGAATCAGCTTCATGGCGTCACCTTCTCGGTTTTCACTCTTTAGGAGTACGATTGCGATTTGTCGTTTGCCTCCTTTTGCTACCGTGACATCAAAGATAGATGCAGTGGTCCAACGCGATTCATCGATATACCCATTTTTCCCTCCAAGGAAAATATCACTATTGAGAAAACGGTTTTTGTTAAACCATTTATGTTTCAAGATGGCGAACTCCCTTACTCTTGTCATATCATACAAAATAGGAGCATGCTCTTTTATGTATTTGAGTAATTTAAACAAATCCTCTGAACTAGAGACATTTTTTGGATTCAAACCACTTGGATCTTCATAGTATGTATCTGTCATTCCAAGTATTGCCGCCTTCTTATTCATTTCTCCCATAAACTCTACACGACCATAAGACTCAGAGATGACTTCTGCGCCATCATTGCTTGATTCCATAAGTACCGGATACATAAGATCGCCAAGCTTTATTTTTTCACCTGGGACCAATTCTCCTTGCGCTCCATAGGCATTGTATGAATCGCGGGATACAACTACTACTTTTTGTAAATCCATTTTTTCATATGCAACAAGCGCGGTCATCAGCTTTGTTACAGAAGCAATTGGAAATTTTTGATTCGCTTGCTTCGACATAATCCTCTCACCTGTTTTTATGTCTGCTACATAATAGCCTTGTGCAGTGACACCAAGGTTGCCGATTGTATCTGCATTTGCCACCTTGTACATAGGTGTAAAATTGAGAGATTGTTCAGAGGTAGCTTTCCCGTCATCTGATCCACGTGGCTCCTCCTCTTCAGATGGTGTATTTGTATTACCTGCATTAGCACCATTTTGTCCCCCATTTTGTAAAGCCATTTGAGAATTTGGTTTTTCAAACAGTCTATCTTTTACAAGGAGAAAGCCTTGTGTCACCGATGCCATGACAGAGATAATAATAATCACCACAATCGCACCCCAGATCATATACGTGAGAGGAGTTGGATTAAATGTATGGTTTTTGATTAATTTAAAACTCAAAGAAGGGTGTGCGAGTTTTGGTTCATTCATAGCTTTTATGGTGTTTATTCTCGGATCATCTACAAGATGTGATGCTTCAATTTGCCCAACCACTTCATGTGATTCATATTGTCGTGGACTTCCAAGATGAGCAAATTGCGGAACTTGATCACGTACAGACTGAGATCCAGATTGAGCCATAGATTGGGTTTCGGATTCTGGTTGAGGTTCTGTATCCGGGTAGTAGTCTGAGGTAAAAGAAGTATCTTCGTTCATGTGAATCATTATAGACAAAATTAGAGATTAAATAAAGGTGAAGAAATCTTTATTCTTCAGTCGATACAGGTACTGCCTTTGAAGTAGATGCAGTTTGTGTATCTGAATTCTCTCTATCACTTGCCAAATCATCTTCCTGTGCACCTTCACTATCGCTATATTTATAAAATAATTTATTTCCAAAACGCGTATCAATATATGCAAATCTCTTTCCTTTCAAAGCCTCTCCTCCGAGCGCAACCGTCAGTCGTTCGGCCACTAATCCTAGATCAGATTGTACATCAAATACGATACGGCTTCGCGCACCACTCACACTACCCTCGCCTTGTAATACATTCACATATGCAATGCATGCAAGCTCTGTATTGCATTCTATATACTGAGGAACAAAGCCTGTCTCTGTAAGGTATTGCATGAATCGTTCTGATTTTTCAAGTAGATGTGGAGCAATAAAATTCTTACCAGCTAAAGTAGATGATGCTGCGTCATACATAATTCCAGTATAGACATAAGAAGCATCAACTGTCTCTTGCGTTCGTTCAAATAGATTTCCTTCAATATCAATATCGTAGCACTGAGTCTTCATATGATCGGTACACCATACTGCACGCATCGTCTTCTCAGCGACCGAGACTGTAAGTACTCCTCGCATAGATATATCGACACCCACATCTTCAATACGAGGAATCTGCTCTAAGATAACTTGTTTAATACCATGTTCCGGTATAAAAAAGGAATTGGTATTTGGAATAAGTCCAAAGAGGACTTTTCGAGCTCCAAGATACTGTTGTACCGTTTGTTCCACTTTCTCAGTTGGGACCAATATATTACCTGAAATCACCGTTGACTTCATTTGAAAGGCCGCCAACCTATTTACATAGATAAAACCGGCACATAGTAGTGCTGCAATACAAATAAATAGACTAAGTCTCAATATTCGCCTTCGCTGTCTCTTTTTGCGAATTTTACTTGAACTTAAGTATTGGCGTACATGTTTGACTTGTCTCTTTCTAATCATGACTTAGAGATAATCTCTTTGCCTTGCATGTATGGTCGGAGAACTTCCGGAATTTTAATAGTGCCGTCTGCTTGTTGATAATTTTCAATAATTGAAATCAAGAGTCGAGGAGTGGCAAATGCAGTATTGTTGAGTGAGTGAGCAAATCGCAATTTACCATCGGCATCTCGATAACGGATATTGAGTCTTCGAGTCTGGAAATCATGGAAGTATGAAGCAGAATGCGTTTCGCCATATTTTTGTTCAGAAGGAATCCATGCTTCAATATCATATTTTTTAACTTGTCCAAGACCAAGATCACCACCACAGTTGAGTACGACATGATATGGAATACCAAGTTCCTGCAACATTTCTTCTACATTTGCAGTGATTTCTTCATGAAGTTCTACAGATTTTTGGTGATCCGCTTCACAAAGAACTACTTGTTCGAGTTTGAAAAATTCATGTACTCGATAAAGACCACGTGCATTTTTACCATGACTACCAGCTTCTCTTCGGAAACATGGTGAGAACGCGAGAATCTTTTTTGGGAACATGCTTTTTTCCACAATCTCATCTGAATAATAGCTCATAGTAGCCACCTCACCAGTTCCTGCAAGATAATCACCATCTTGTGTCTTATAGAGATCGTCTTCTCCTTGTGGAATATATCCAGTTCCCATAAGTGTTTCCCTGCGCACCAGTGATGGTACGATCATCGGCTCAAATCCTTTTGCCATGAGCTTATTCATTGCATACTGCCAAATAGCAAAGTTGAGAGTCACCGCATCATTTTTCAAAAAATACCCTCGAAAACCTGAAACCTTTGCACCTCGCTCAAGATCAAGCATATCGTGATCATACATAAGATCGATATAACTTTTCGGTGTAAAATCTTTTGGCGCACCTTTGATTTCATCACCCCAAGTGCGAACCTCTACATTTTGTTCATCGCTTTCACCTTCTGGAACAGTCATATCTGGGATATTTGGTACTGCAACCATAAGTCGCTGCCATTCTTTCAATACTTCAGTGAGCTGATCTTCTTCAATTTTAAGACCTTCTTTGAGAGACTTCATCTCAAGAATCAAACGATTTCGTTCTACCTCACTTGTAGCTTGAGTGATTTCAGTACTTGCAAGATTTTGTCTTGCTTTTTTTTCATCGATAGAGGCCGTGAGAGCACGACGAGTATCGTCTACCGACAATAATTCATCGACATTGAAATTGATATGTTTCTTGCTGGCACCAGCCTGCACAAGATCTTTATTGTCTCTGATGAATTTAATATCTAACATAAAAGTATTTTCGGGGCATGAACACTTTTTCGCTTTTGCATTAGTGATTCACAAGGAATGTGAAAAACTTTCAAAGACGATGTTCAGGTTTTCTTAATAATTAATTTACCAAATCATCATATCAAATGAGTTAGGATTGCGCCATATGACCTATATATATGTATCTGATTACTCTACCAGCCTAAATCTTATTCCTAAACCACCTCAGGGTCTTTATGTCAGAGGCGATACCGAAGTACTCAATTCTCCTTATCCTGCAGTCTGCATCATAGGATCGAGAAAGCATACCTTATATGGTGAGCAGGTTGTCAGGAGTATTATCGAGACCCTTGCTCCTTATCATATCCCTATCGTATCTGGACTTGCCACAGGCATAGACACTCTCGCACATACATATGCACTCAAACACAATCTTCCTTGTATTGCTGTACTCGGCTGTGGTATCGACGATGATACGATTTACCCAAGAGAAAATCTTGGTCTTGCCTATCGTATTATCGAAGCAAAAGGATTACTTGTCTCAGAGTATCCGCCTGAGACAAAACCAGAAAAGTGGCGCTTCCCTATGCGCAATCGGATTATGGCAGGTATTGCATCTGTGATTATCATCGTCGAAGGTGGTGAAAAATCCGGCACTTTAATCACTGGCAAAATAGGCCTCGAATACAATAAGCATATATTTTGTGTCCCAGGCTCAATATTTTCTGAAGTTTCTCGTGGTCCGCTCTCACTTATTGCAGAGGGTGCCACACCTCTTATCAGGCCATCCGACATACTTGAAGTGTTAGGAATACTACCAAAGGAAGATATTGCAACTACGCAAAAAGACGGTGTAAAAGTGTATAGAGATATAGATACTAAGTATTGTACAGCAGATGAGATTCGTATCCTTGAATCTCTTATAGAAGAACCACTTTCTCTAAATGATATTTCATACAAAACAGGTATAGATATTGCGGATTTATATATACACATCACAACACTTGAAGTGAAAAAATATATTATTCAAAAATATGGAAAAATTGTCCGTGTCTAATTTTTGTGTAATACTGGCAAAATGCCGGTCAAAAAAACCACAACGACTAAAAAAACAGTGTCAGTAAAGGCTGCTACAAAATCCACACTATCATCTGCAAAACATACAGGTGGATATAAACTACTTGTTGTAGAGTCTCCTTCTAAAGCAAGGACTATTTCAAAGTACCTTGGTTCAGGATTCAAGGTTATTGCATCTATTGGACATGTTCGTGATCTGCCAAAATCAAGTAAAACTGCAATTGATATTGAACATGGGTATAAACCGAACTATATCGTCTCACCCGGAAAACAAAAAGTAATTACTGAAATACAAGAACTAGCACGAGGTGCCTCAGAAGTACTTCTTGCTACTGACCCCGACCGTGAAGGTGAAGCGATTGCTTGGCATATTAGCGAAGCGGTGCACTTGAAGAATCCTCAGCGAGTGACCTATAGAGAAATTACAAAAGAAGCAATTCTTGAAGCAATTAGTCATCCACGAAAAATCGACAATAATCTCCGTGTCGCCCAAGAAGCACGTCGAGTACTTGATCGACTTGTAGGTTATGAGCTTTCAGGTCTTATTTGGAAAAAAGTTCGTTATGGTCTTTCTGCAGGACGAGTACAGTCTCCCGCTCTACGTATTCTCATGGAACGAGAGCGTGAAATTCGTGCCTTTATTCCAGAACGATATTTTATTATCGATGGAGAGTTTGGTGTCAAAGATATTTCTGGATCTACACATACGCTCAAGCTCGTCTGTAGCGATGAACCAAAAACAGAAGACCGTGCACATGAAATCGTTTCCGTAGGAAAAAACTCAAGTTGGAAGATTGCATCTATCGATGAAAGTGAAGTGAAGCGAAGTCCAAAAGCGCCATTTACAACTTCAACACTTCAACAAGCCGCAAG
>JBJOQZ010000013.1:0-7250 GCA_046049705.1 Candidatus Parcubacteria bacterium
ATTGGACAAGTATTTTTACCCATAAGTTGATAGAGCAAACACCATCCTGATACCGCCTGGTACATTATGAAGACTGAAATCAGTCCACCGATAATCATCCATACACCTGATAGTTTTAAAAATGTTACCAATGCAAGTATGAGTGCCAATACGGCTCGAGCCCATCTATCTTTTTGACCAATGTTTCTTTTCATACTTTTAAGTATACCAGAATATGGCAATGGTAATGTACTTGTATACACTTTCTTTCGCTCGTACTCAGACAAATCTCTCCAGATATATCCTGGCACTTCCCAACTCAATTTTTTAGGTATAGAACATGACTGATCGTTGAGTACTACAAAGTGTATATGTGCTACATGAGGTATGCCGTAGACGACATGCTCTTCTGTGTATAGATATGTAATTGCAGTTATGTCTATACTTGTGATAGCAAGCTCTTCATATAGCTCGCGCCTCAATGCATCGACAATACCTTCGTCTTCGTCAATGCCTCCTCCAGGGGTATGGAAACCAAATGGTGGCAATATACCTCTGGTAAACAAAAACTTATCTCTTATTGGACAATAGAGATAAGCTCTTGCAGTATATCGGATATACCCTTTTAATTTCATTATACCTACCCTAATGGTTGAGTGTTATTTGAATCCTGTGCTTCAGGAGCTGTCGCAATTGGTTCAGGCTTCACTTCAGGTACGGTTGCAGCAGGTGTTTCAACGGTAACAGTATCTGTAACTGGTGCACTCCCAGAAAATGTTGTAGTCGCTGCAGATTTTGGATTTTGACCATACTTATTTTCACCAGGTGTACCATCTTGTATTGCAAATATAATGAGTACTATTGCACCTACAATTGGAATAAGACCGATAAATATCCACCAACCAGACCGGTTTGTGTCATGAAGACGACGCACCATGACTGCAATACTCGGAATAAAGACTGCGAGTGAGTAGATAGTTCCAAGTACCCCAGTATTTTTGCCGATACTAAGGTTCAATAGCCCATCGATAACACCAAGGACAAAAGCAATGATGAGGTTAAATAATACGAAAAACCAGTATTCAGATCGTCGTGCACGTCCTGTAAAAACAGTATAGTTTTTCAATACACTAAGGTAATAATTCATTTATTAAATTGGTTACTATTAAATGATAGAAATAGTATACCAAAAAACAAGCCGTCAAGCTTGTTTTTTGGTATTTGCACTCATATGTGCACTAGAGACCTTTTCTTAATTTTCTATAACATTTGCAGGTCTAAAACATCTTGTGGTACCTGTAACTGTCTTTATCAGGGTGTCGTCTGTACTTGATTTGACTTCACAAGTCAAAGTTGCCCTTGCTCCGGATTGAACAGGATATCCATTGCCGCCCGCAATCAACTTATCTGTGTCGACTGCAGTGCCACCAATTGAACAATTCATGTATGCCCCATTGCCAACCTCTGTATCCCAGTATGCAGGACAAGTGGTAGCTGAAGTATCTGGTTCGGCTCTGAAATATACAATTCGTCCATCTGGTGGAATACATGCCCCTGTAGAATCAAGTGTGTATCCTTGAGGACAACTACCACTACAAGTACTTGAACAAGTATCTGAGGATGGGCAATATGTAGTACCCGCTGCACAATCAGCTGCACATGTAACTCTTGGTGTATACCCAGGAGTATTTGTTGTACATACCCATTGCCAAGCATCATCTCTTCTACCTGCAGATCCAAATAGACTTCCTGGCAAAATAGTATAACTTGAACCACATAAACCAGGATTTGAGAGAGACATACCTTGATCTATCGACACCGTCTGGTTTGCAGCGACCCCACATGCAGAAGGACAACTTTCACCAGAATTTATACAACTATTTTGAGAAGCACAATACGTTTGAGTTGGCGCACAACTAGTCTGTGACACATTGACTGAACAACTAGCAGTAAATGTTTGGGCCGAATCTGTTCGTGAACGTGCAATGACTTGAGCGGTCCTCGCACCAAAAGTTGCATATGTTGCAACCTCTGATTGATTGGTGCCAGTGACAGCACCTGACCACGTATATGTATAGTCAGCAGGATTAGTATTGGCAATACTTGCACTCCATGTCACTTGTACACCTGTACCAACTGTTCCAGGTGTTGCTGAACATGAAAATGTAGATGATCCGGTTCCACATGCTGCAGAAGTCAGTGCTGAAGTAGTATTCGAAAATACAGATTCAAGACCTGAAACCGCATCAACCGCTTTTACTTTATAGTAATAGGTTTGTGCATATACACCAGATGCATGAACGAAACTTGTGGTTTCTGAAGTACCCACTTTTGCATATACCCCATCTGAAGTAATTGCTCGGTATATGTCATATCGTGCAGCACCACTAACAGCTGCCCAATTTATATTCACCTTACCACCACATTCTGTAGAAGTATTTGTAGTGATGACTGGAGCTTCAGGTCCAACTCTAAGTGGAATCGAGTAATGTGAGTATCCATCAGCTGTACCACCCCCTCTAATATCGTGATACACGACAGCATGAAGATATGTATCGGTTGGCTTAACTGGACCGAGATTGGCACTTACAAAAGCGGTTGTATTTCGATATATAGCATGTCGTCCGCCATTGCCAAACCCCTCTTGTGTTTCTGCTGTATTTGTCTGACTCACTTTTGTACTAATTGCATTTGCAAGACTAGCTGTCGAGAACCCGGCCGCAATATCTAGTCCAGAATTTGAACAGTAGATATATGACATTTTAAACAAGAAACTTAAATCTTGACCGATTGAGAATGTCCTCGCAGTAAGATTGTCGTTAAAATATAGTTTTGGGTTCTCAGCAACATTTTCATTGTTGAAACGTGAATTTGATGATGAGACAGTATATGCCGCCGGATCCCATACCGCTTCAGTTGATTTTGTTAGTGCTACCAATGAGACAAGCGCTAATACGAGCACGATAGTTGCTGGCACCTTTTTATGCTTTACCACCGCAGGCACGATCACCATGACAAGCAATATAGCCAATGTCACAATAAGTGCAGTGGATGAATTTCCTGCACGTTCAACAAGAATATTTTTTACCCCTTCATAGACCACTTCTCCGGTACTTGACATGACCTTGACATCAACTATGTCAATAGCTTTGACTGAAGCAGGAACTAGAGATACAAAACTTGATGTTGAAAAATCAACTTTCTTTGTCTCTGTAAATACTTCTTTTAGACCGTTCTTATAACTTAATTGAACATCATAGACCCCAGCAGTTTGAGAATTTTCACCTCTTGTAGACATCCTATCTATATCAAGTGGGACCCCAAATATCTCATACGTGATTTCCGTACCTTGTGGAGTACTAGTCGGAATAGCTTGTCCAATTGTCACAGCATCTCCAGCAACTATATACTGAAATTGTATTGTTGATTTGATTGTCGGATCACCAAATACCATTTCTCCTACATAGACACCAGGAGTATATGTAAAAGTTGGAAGTGGAATACTGACATATGTACTACCTTTTTTAATTTCAATTGGATTAACCTCAACTACATCTCTAAATGTATTTGATCTTAATTTTTTGAAATTGATAAGTGGTTTAAGTACAATATCTGTATTTGCTTCAAATGTAATCTCAAGATTGGTACTCGTAGCCAGGTCTGCTGCCGCTTCTTTTTTAGGATCATAGATATGAGGTCCTGCCAAAAGTGCAAATCGCTTCCCTGTGCTTTGAATTAAGTTTGCATGCTGAATCGATATAAATGATTCATCGCTCGCCTCAATGAAAAAAGATTTTGTGACAAAAAACTTTTCAGCATCAGGGTTATCAGGTGTGTATACTTTTACAAATGCAACAAAAGATGAAGTAGCTGAACTATCAGGAATATTTGGGACTAAGACAGAGTATGACCCTTCGACATTTTCCGCATCGATAGTTTCGACACTCAATGGTTCATAGTACGTGAGATATCCTTTCCTAATTTCTCGAGCAATACCTATATCGTATTTTGATTGAGGTAATGTTTTTTCATCTGTATATGAAATATCAATCTCTATATTTTTACCAGCTTCAAATACGGGCACCCCTTTTGTTGCCACCATCTTTGACACTGTCTTTATACTGATTGTATCAGGTATACGAGTGTCTGCTGAGGCTTCTGTAAGTGGAGCAATCAGACTAAGCACAAGTATAGTTAAGGATATATACTTAACGAATATTTTTTTAATCATGTAATCCTGGTTAACTAATAACACGATATTGCATTTGGTCATTCTGAGGACACGTGCTTAATATTATACACTACCTACATATCTATAAATAGCGTAAACAGACTATTGGTTAATGAAATAATTATAAATTTTCTTTTATTTCATTGTCCCTGGACTTCATTTTCTCTTTGTACCCATCAACTTCCTTTATAACTTCTTGTTTTTGATTGAGTAGCTTATCCACATAACGCATTCCTTTTTCATCTTTTAAGAAGTATAGGGCAGCAATGACGCCGATGAGCACAACTATCAGAAATAAAACGAATCCCTCAGAAGTCTTTTTCATATATATCCACTACTTAATATTAATTGATGCCACAAGTTCTTCCATCTTTTTAACATTTGTATCAAATGTCTGTATCTGATCAGAGAACTCGAAAGTATATAGAGTATTACCCTTTTCAATAATATATAGTATCCACCTTGTTGAGATTTCAGGATCGTTTTGTTTTACAGAAGGAACAGTGCCTTCATAAACCCATACATAACCCTTAAGACCAGCAATTTGACGATCAATTTCAGATACAATATGTAACTTTTGATACACCAAATTTCCACGAAGCACGTTGAAATACCCCTCCATTCCATCTGTTGGCACAGGGAAATGATTCACGTAAAAACCCTCATAAAATCCATCTCTATCATCTTGCGAACCAAAAGAATCAACAAGACTTGAATCAAGACGACGATCTTCGTCTTTGGTCATGATTGGCCAAACACCTGGATATGAGAACGAAAGTCCAAGATTACTTTTGGTATAAGGTACCATAGGTGAACTGAGGACATCCTGAGAGGCAGTATTCACCTCTGATCTACTTTCAGATGATTTTGAACTAGTGTTGAGTATTGATTGAATCCAAGAACCACCAGTCTTGATTGAGTATCCAATACCTATTTGTATTACGATTACAATAACAAGGATAATGTATGCGATAGTTTTCATATATGTACTATTAAAGGAAATTTCTTTGTAATGATGAACGTCGACCTATTACACCTTTAAGTTCTGAGACAATATGCTGAGCCTCTTTGAGTGATAATCCCTCGATTACAATACCATTGCTCGTAGCTTGACCCATTTTTTTATTTGCCATTGCTGGTATCTGATTTGCAGATGCATTTTCAATCACCACATCGGCAATACCAAAAATACGATCGACAATGGTCTGCCTTACAGTTACATCTTGAATAGTATTGTAAGACATATTTTTTTCAGAGACACTCAATACCCCTTCTTTGAGATAGATATATTCTTCTCCAAAATTATACTCGTAATGCATTTGCCAAAGCCAAAGGTATCCGAATCGATAGAGTAAAGATATCACCAAAACAATAAGCCAAATCCAAAATACTTTATCTATTGCGATATTTCCTTCAAATATACCTGTAGCAATCCAAAGCGTTACGATTGGAGGAAGAAAAATTGAGGCAAGTGCAACTTTAACACTTTCAGCAAGCCACCATTCGTGACTCAATCCTAATTCTTCTTTTGAAAGTGTTGTATTAAATTTTACTGGAGCATTGGTTTGTACTGGTACCTGAATATCAGATTGAGAATGTTCAGGGACGCCTTCCTGAGGCATCGTATTTCCTTGAATTGGAGAAGCTGGATTATTTGTCCCAGTATATGCACTCTTAATTTTAGAGAGGAGCATATTTTTTAGTCCACTTGCAGTTTCTTTACTCACACCATCGATATGCGCTGCAACACCAGAAGAGTATGTCGCACTTGAAATATGCACATCATAAATACCCAAAATTCTATCCAATATATCTTGGTCAACATATACATCTTGTATTTTGAGGTATTGAACATGAATCTCAAGTGGAATAAATACCCCCTTACGAATAGTAAGGAAATCTACTTCGTCATCGTAATAATATGAAGAAATATATCTTCTGACATACCATGAGTAAGCCATAACCTGCAATACGAAAGCTAAGACAAAAGAAGAGATACCGAGCCATACCAACTGAGAAACAATGTTTGTATCTACTTTGATAATCAGTCCAATAATAACCGCAAGTACCCCACCCAAGACTACTGAAGTGAAAATAAAGAGAATGGATTTCTCAATCATTTTCTTAGTATATTTCCTTGGACTAAGCGGAAACTGTGTTTTTAAGGCCGTTGTTACCGGCTCAGCAATAATCATATGTTAAAAATGTGTAAATAATAATATGCAATACAGTATAGCACCTCAAAAAGACAAATACCCACTTTTGTAAGTGAGTATTTGTCTAGATTAGCTATGTATAATTGATTACATTAAGTAGTAAAGAATATTATTTCGCACGAGAGTCAGCACTTGGATCAGTTCCGACCTTGTGCATGAAGCCACGAGGTGCCTTAATTCCTAGCTCTTTCATGATTGTTTTAGCGCCATCTTTATCTCCTGCTTTCATGAGTTTATGAGCCTCGACGAATTTCGGAAATTGAGCCTCGGTGATTTTGCCTTCAAGAGGTCCGCCAGCTGCCGCTGTTACAAAAGCGCTATAATTCGCAGAGGTTATCGCAGCATCTATAGCTTCATGCTTTTGTTTCATCTCTGCTTTTTGTGCTTCTGTGGGCTTTGGCCTATCTGCAAACACATGGTGCTTACGTGATTGTGCAGATACCTCCAATCTCGTCGTACCAGTTGTCCCCGTAGTGGATGTGGTAGTTTGTGCACTTGCAGAACTTACTCCTGCTGCAGCGACTGCAAGCAGGGCAAGTGCTGGGATTGCTACCCATTTGGACATTTTAGATTTAGTTTTCATATAAATGATGATGGTATGTATTATTGTACAGCTCTTATCTTTTCGATGAGCTGGTAAGGATGCATATCCTTACATCTATTATTACGCGCCATAGAGATATTTCTTTCACCTTCATTTGTAATATCTTGCTGTAATTCAGGCTTGTATTTTATTTTTTTATTTTGATTATGAAATTCCTTCATGTCCCATGGCATGACAAGGCATCCGGTCAATGTCGTAGTTGCTTGTGGCAATGGAAGTG
>JBJOQZ010000014.1:0-7829 GCA_046049705.1 Candidatus Parcubacteria bacterium
CAGGTATTACACATGGAGAAATATTGAGGATAAAAGGAAAAGGTGTGCCATATTCAGAGCATCATCGAGGAGACCTTATGCTCCATATCAAAATCGAAATCCCTCGCAAACTCTCAAAAGAGCAGAAAAAGCTATTTGAACAACTGCGCGACTAGGAGTATAGTTAAGACATTATGAAATATATTACTCAAGCCATTTTTATTAGCGTTTTTGTTTTCGCTGCAAGTGTAGCAGCTTTTACCATGTTCACACGACAGGCAGAAGCCCAAAGCTTTTGCTATACCTTCAATACAGACCTAAAACTAGGGAGTTCTGGTGCAGATGTTGACGCTCTACACACTATACTCAATCGTGAAGGGTTTACACGATCATCGAACTGGTCAACTATCACTCCGACAAATACATTCAATGAAGAGACAGCTTCACTAGTCTCTGGGCTACAAGAGAAATATCGAAGCGATATCTTATCTCTGTTAGGGTACCGATATGGTACGGGTATTGTTGGCGCCCAAACTCGCACAAAACTCAATGCGCTTTATTCATGCTCAACTGGAAATGGAGGACAGGCACCAGTAGTTTCTGGTATTCAAGCCCCGACATCATTGCGTACAAATGAGACTGGTACTTGGACGGTTACGGCCTATGACCCACAAAATAGTACGCTAACATATTATGTACAATGGGGAGATGAACAGTATTATGATTCTGGTTATAATCTTGTGAGCCCGGCAAGTACTGGATACTGGAATTCTCAGCAAGCAGTATTTACACATGCATATTCTAATCCAGGTACATATACTGTAAGATTTAAAGTACGAGATACACAAGGATACGAGACAATCTCTTCAGCTACGGTAACAGTTTCTTACAACGGTGGTACAACCGATACCTCAGGTATTTCAATCACCACAACACCAAATAAATCTACCTATAGTGCATATGAAGATATTGGTTTTACTATCACGGCACGAAACACCACGGCATATGAAAAAGTTTTGAATTTCAGTAGCGGGTGTCAGACAAGTTATAGAATCGGTTCATATGATTCAAGTGCTAATCAGATTTGTACTATGGCGCTGACATCTGTCAGAGTTCCTGCATATGGATCATATACTTGGAACATGACACATTTCCAAAACACAAGCAGACTTAGCGGTGGAACTTACACTCTCACAGGTCGCGTGCTCGGCTTCGGTGAATCAAGTACAACTGTGACAATAACTGACACAAACGGCGGTGGAGGACAACAGAGTACTGACTTAAGACTTATTTCACCAAATGGTGGACAATGGTTACGATCTGGGTCTACACAATTGATTAGCTGGCTTATGCCGTATGTACAGTACTTTGCTGCACAATCAGTTGATATCAAACTTGTTCCTGCAAACAATGCTACACCGATTTATACAGGAAGCGGTACATCTTGTCCTGTCGGTAATACTTGTGCATATACAGGAAATACTGGATATACTTCACAACCACTTACATATTATGGTGAGACATACACTATCGCACGTGGAGTCTATGGCACTTCATACAATTGGAATGTGGGTAGCACTGCATATTATTGGACAACAGTTCCAACTGGTGCTTACTATATGGAAATCTGTCTCGCAGGCACAAACTCTTGTGATCGAAGTGATAACATAATCAACATCTACTAGTACTATTATCTAGAGCAGGAGAGTGACATGTGATAAGATTATTATCATATGGTAAATATTACAGTTCTTGTTTCTATTCTCGCACTTGCATTTCTCGCATATTATAAAGGTTCACGAATACTTTTAACTGCAATTATTTCCTTTTATCCGAGCTCAATGATTTATCAGGCTATACCTGGTAAAGAAAAAGTGCTTTTCCTTGGTTCAACAGGAACAGGATTGTTCTATTCACATGTCCTGATTTTTGGAATAGTATTTATAGTGGTATTCCTCTCTGCATACCGCATTACACAAAACGAAGGTCTCGGTCATGGTAATCAAAGACTTATCAACGCCTTTTTGATTGGGGGTTCATTTACAGTTGTAGTTATTGCACTTTGCTTCCATATTTTACCTTCATACAACATCTTTCAACTTACCAATGAATCAGTGACTGGATTTTGGAATTCAAATTATGGGTATCTAACTGCACTTTGTGTACCACTTTTGGCAATTTGGCGTTTGAGTCGTGGAGGGGAGCATATTGGGTAAAAGTTGGTTGGATATCCTATTATGGACATTGGATTTAGTGAGTGTTAAACTTCTAAGTATTAACATATACTCTACACTATAATGCAGAATGATAAGACTAAAATTACACAACAAGAAACCGACTTTTCAAAGTGGTATCTCGATGTAATTGAATGCGCTGAGCTTGCTGAAAATTCGCCGGTACGGGGAAGTATGGTTATAAAACCCTATGGATATGCAATATGGGAAAACATCCAAAAATTTCTAGATCTGGAATTTAAAAAAATAGGTATCCAAAATGCTTATTTTCCACTATTAATTCCAAAAAGTTTCTTGGAGAAAGAAGCTCAGCACGTAGAAGGTTTTGCAAAGGAATGCGCAGTTGTTACACACCATCGACTTGAAGAGGTTGACGGTAAATTAATTCCAGCAGGTGAACTGGAGGAGCCATTGATCATTAGACCAACTTCAGAGACGATTATTTACGATACATTCTCACGTTGGATCAAATCTTACAGAGATTTACCACTTCTAATTAATCAGTGGGCGAACGTGATGCGCTGGGAAATGCGAACCCGTCTTTTCTTGAGATCTTCAGAATTTCTCTGGCAAGAGGGTCACACTGCTCATGAATTGGCACTTGAGGCAGAGAATATGGCGTTAAATGCACTAAATCTTTATAAAAGGTTTCTGGAGGAAGAGTTGGCAATATCAGCTGTACCAGGTAAAAAAACAGAGAATGAGAAATTTGCCGGGGCAGATTATACATTGACACTCGAGGCTCTCATGCAAGATGGAAAAGCCTTACAGTGTTGTACGTCTCATATGTTAGGTCAGAACTTCTCGAAATCCTTCAATGTATCTTTCTTGGACAAGAATCAAACTCAGCAGTATGTATGGCAAACAAGCTGGGGACTATCAACTAGAATTATCGGGGCATTGATTATGTCACACTCGGACAACAAAGGACTAGTGCTTCCGCCTAGAATAGCACCTATACAAGTAGTCCTTATTCCAATTTATGATAACAAAGATGATGCAGTCAAAATTCTAGACAAAATTAAAAATATTGCTGAAGATTTAGCGCTCAATAACATTAGGTATAAAATCGATGATAGGGAAGGTCGACCTGGTTTCAAATTTTTTGAATGGGAACGTAGAGGTGTCCCACTTAGAATCGAACTAGGACCTAAAGACTTAATGAAGCAAACTGTAGTATTAGTCGATCGATTGGAAGGGAACAAAGTGTTTATTAGTGACACAAATATCACAGAAGTTGTTACAGATGAACTCCAAAAGATTCAGCTTAAGCTACTTGAAAAAACATCAAGTTATAGGTTAGCCAACACACATGAAGTTGATAACTATGATGAACTCAAAACAGTGTTGCAAAGTAAACCAGGTTTTGTTTCAGTCTATTTATGTAAAGATTTGAACTGTGAAAAAAGTATCAAAGAAGAGACAGGTGCAACAACAAGGTGTATACCTTTCAGTGAAACGGGGGGAGATGGCGAATGTATCTTCTGTAAGAATAAAACAAGCATTAAACTACTCTTAGCAAAAGCATACTAATTGATTTGATTCAAATGCAAAGCATAATCACAGGACCAGAGAATAAAAATATTTTTGAAAAAAACCAGACTGTTTTTGAATCTATTATATCTGGAATAAACTGTGAGAACATATCTAAAACTGCGATCATTTGCAAAGATAAAAGTTATACTTACGAACAATTTTTAGTTAGAGTCAAGGAAATTTACACCGAGATACAAAGTAAAGGTGTCAAAAGAGGTGATTCAGTCTGTTTCTTACTTGATAGAGACCTAGATCTACTCTGTACTATTTTCGCTATTGCGCTTACTGGAGCAACATATATACCAATAAGCCCTTTATACCCGGCGAGTATGGTGGAGTTTATTCTTAATGATTCGGTATCAAATTATTTTATTACACAAAATAAATATTCTAGTCTACTAACTAAGATCTCGACTTCGTCAAGTGTTATTTTTATTGAAAAAAATAGCTCTGTGACAGACAATCTTCCTGCTGTCGCCTTTACTTTTCCAAAAATTGCATCCCTAGATGACGTTGCTTATGTTTTATACACTTCAGGCACAACAGGGGTTCCAAAAGGAGTTGCAATAAAACACAGGTCTTTATTGAATGACATTCATTTCATGACCCACATGCAAGCCAAAGAACATGTCTTTGATATCACCCTATTCTCCACAAATATTTGTTTTGATCAGTCTGTAGAGGAAATATTCCCCGCACTGTCACTTTATAAGACAATAATAATCGCCAACGACTTCTACGATAACTTCTGGATTGGGCACCTACCCACACTAGTTGTAGCCACACCGACTGTTTTTAGAACCGGAATTACATATATGAAATTACCTCAATCAACAAAAACACTAGTTCTTGGTGGTGAAAAACTAGTTGAGGCAGATATTGAAAATGTTTTCAAACATACAAACATCGACACAATCTACAATTCATACGGACCAACAGAATGTACAGATCAATGTTGTGTAAAGACGTATACCCGAGACGGCATAGATAGAACTGTGTCAGTGGGTACTCCTATTCTCAATACTTCAATATACATCTTGGACCCAGAATTTCAGCCTGTTCCAGTCGGCGAAATTGGTGAGATTTATGTAGCTGGAGAAGGTGTCTCAGCTGGATATGTAAATCGCCCAGAGTTAAATAGTAAAATGTTTGTACCTGACATCATTCAGTCAAATGATGTGGAATTGAAGATGTATAAATCTGGTGATCTTGGAAAAATTAATGACAAAGGAGAGCTGGTGTGTATAGATAGAATTGACAAGCAGATTAAACTGAATGGGCAAAGAATTGAGGGTGGTGCGATAATCAACACGATGCTTAAGGTACCAGGAATTAGTGCTGCAACCCTAAACGTACATGTGGACGATACTGGTACAGGTAGATTATTTGGATATGTAATGCCTGAAACTGCAGATACCGAAAAAATTCGTCAAGTTTTAACCACTACTTATCCGTCAAATCATGTTCCAATAAAAATATTTGCGCTCAAAGAATTCCCAGAAACACTAAACGGTAAATTAGACACAAACAGGCTCCCTATAACATCGATTGAAAAAACCAGAAGTGATATTGTAGCTCCTGCAAATGACACAGAAGTCAGACTAGTACACTTATTTAAAAGTATACTTAAAATTGATGGGCCTATTAGCATCACTGATAATTTTTATGAGCTTGGCGGCCATTCGATTTTGGCAGCGCAACTACTTTCACAGATAAATAATACATTCAAATCTTCAATGAGTATGTTAGATTTTTTGACAGATCCAAGACCAATATATCTATCAAGTCTCTTAAGTAATGACAGCCAACTTAACAGCGATGATGTGAAGAAGGCAGCACTGTCCAGTATCATGACTGATCCGTCTACGTTCCTGGAGGGTGGCAAAAAAGTTCTTGTGATAGGTTCAGGAGTAGCAGGTATCAGAGTTGCAACATTTTTGAAACAACTAGGTACAGATTTTTCTATTGTGGAGAAGAATAGCCGAGTAGGCGGTGTATGGTTAAATACGAGTAAAGATTCAAAGTTACAAGTAACATCTGATACGTATCAACTTGATGACCAACATCCTTTTCAGAGTTTATACCCAAATAGAGATGAGGTTATAGAGTATCTAGAAAAATACACTCAAGAACAAGGCTTTTTAAATCGTATTCAATTTAATACGGAAGTAGTAGACATACATTACACCTCAGATAAAAAGTTTAATGCGGTTCTTAAGAAAAATGGTGTGGAAAATGTAACTGAATTTGATTCAGTCATAATCTGCACCGGAAGACTCCAAGTACCATATATACCGAAATGGGCAAATAATTGTTACATGACTAATAGAGCATGTCATTCGTCGGCAATCGACAAGCAAGATCTTCAAGGAAAAGATATCGTTGTAGTTGGTGCCGGCTCATATGCCATTGAATCTTTCATCCTCGCACACAAACGAGGTGCCAAGAGCGTAACATTGCTTGCAAGAAAAACCTATTGGATATTGCCTTCGTTTGCTGAATCAGCACTGAACTCGTATATCAATCCAGATACCGTTGATTTTAAAGAAGACTATTCGGCAGGCACATCGCTTTTGAGAAGTCAATTATCGAATTATTATAAGATTAATGGCCTAGAGAAACTAATTCCAAGACCCGAATATTCAGGTTTAGGTGTAGAGACCTCAACCAGTGATGATTTTTTTGCCTTTGCACGACTATCTAACTCACATTTCGTCATTGACGAGGTTGATCATATTGTAGATCAGAAGATTTTCTTAAAAAATAGTGTTCAAGAACTTAATTACGACTATCTAATTTGCGCCACAGGATATCATGTCCCTGAGTACAGCTTTCTAAAAACAATTTGTGGCCTTAAGCCATTTTTATACAAAGGATACATGTCACTTAACGATCCTCGAATTACTTTTGTTGGGCTCACAGATGACATAATATCTTTTGTTAAGCCACTAAAATTCAATATAGAAGCAGCATATAATTGCATTCGGAGTATTTCACAAAGACCTAGCATTGAAAAAATCAGGCAATGGGTCGTTGATACACCTTACGATCTTCTTGTTAAATACAAATCCTACCTAGATTGGATAAAGCAAGATGAAAAATAACTTTTTACATTTATATTTTATTGATAACACCAAAAATGAATACGAGTCAAAATTAGATAAGATTTTGCAGGAGAACTACTCAACGAAACTTATCAGATGCCATACTGGTAAACCGTATCTTCAGAATTCAACATTTGGAATATCACTTTCACATTCGAATAAGTTTACTGCAGTTCTAGTTTCCAGCTCCACCGAAATAGGGGTGGACATTGAAGCGATTCAGCCGCTAGAAAACATCAGTACATTAAGTCTCTTTGATAAAGATGAGCAAAATTACCTAAAGAAAGTTGAGGGTAAAAATTTCCTTGAGACAGCATATGTACTATGGACACTCAAAGAATCTTATTTTAAAGTTTTTGGGAAATGGATTGGTTCTATACATATCCTTGAATCCAAAGGGTCAAGACATAATTACAAAACATACCAAATATTGAATATGGTAGTGAGCATGATTTATCCCAAACACCTAGAAGGGAAGCTCATTCAAAAGCTGTCGGAGTACTGAGAATCGAACTCAGCCCACATGCTCCCAAAGCATGTATACTACCAATATACTATACTCCGATTAAGTACCCCAACATGTTACCATGTTCGACTCATGTAAGTACTTGCGCTTTTTTGCATTATAATGTATAGTTTTGGTGCAATGAAACCCGCTGCAATAGAAGCAGTACATGAGGGGGAGTTAACTACATCTACACCAGATCAAGCGTCACTATCCCCAGATCTCAAGGGCATACTTATTCAAGTGCCTGAGGCTATTAAAGACTCTCAAAAAAATCAAGTTGTAGATTACCATCAAGACTTCGTGGTTAAGGAAATCGACGATTCACTCATAGCCAGGTTTGACTTTGAGACATTTAATCACTTGAAGTTTACTGCTTGGAAAAAGATAAAATTGTTTTTTGAGCATACATTTCCATATTTTACACAAAGCTTTTTTAACCCTATTTTTAGACTTATTTATGGTTCTGTT
>JBJOQZ010000015.1:0-3178 GCA_046049705.1 Candidatus Parcubacteria bacterium
AGCCTGGTAGTTTCTTACCCCAGTCCAAGAAGTCTTCTTGTCTCTTTTTAAGTGATCGATTGAATATGTCGATGGCTCAGATTTGATAAGCCAATATCTAATATGTTTTGAATTCATGGCAATCATCAGTTGAAAATATATTACCGAGCAAATTTTCGAATCACAGCACGGACTACTGCTTTGATATCGAGTTCATAGTCTGGATAGATAGGACCATACTTTTCGTTTGCAGGCTCTAGATAAATAACCCCTTTTTTGTCTTTGCGATAATATTTCATAGTCCACCCTCCATCAACAAGCGCAATTACGATATCACCAAGCTTAGGTGTATCAGTTCGCTCCACCAATACCATGTCCCCTTCAGCGATATGTGCATCTATCATTGAATCCCCTTTTACTTCAAGGAAAAAAGTTTGCCCTTTTACACCTGTAAGCAATAAATCCTCTAAATTAGTACTATCTGAAATATCTGATATCTCTCTTGCATCTACTGTCGTAGGGATACCAGCTTCAACTACTCCCAGCATAGGTATATCACCATAAGCACTCTGAAGAGATAGCTTACCTCCAGAATCTTTTTCAAACATACCATCTTCAACTAGTTTATTGATAAGTTTGAAGACAGCGTTTTTTGATTTGAATCCAGTCAGAGATTGAATCTCTTTATAACCAGGTACACGTCTATTTTCCTTGCAGAAAGATGCTATTTTTTCTTTGTATGTAGCGTAGTCTGACATATGCTTAAGTATATCCTAGAACAATGCATATGTAAGTGTCCGTGCAAAACTTGCTTCACTTTCCATACGCCGTAGTCGGTGCACAAGTTCTCGATGTCTCCGTGCATCTCTATCGTACTTTTGACCTTTGACGATTTTTCGATCTATCTGGCTATTGAGCTTTTTAATTTCTTTAGTAATGAGATACATAAGGGTGATTTTTGTCATTGGGAATATTGGTTATTTGTATGTATATATTGTAGGTGAACCATAGTTCACCGTCAACATATTACCAATATTTTCTTGTGGATAACTTAGAGTGTTTTGATGCACTACTCTATATCACCTTTAAATATATCGTCTTCCTTCTTTGGTCCATATGCTTCGGCCCAACTTCCTGTACCCTTTGGATTAGTCCCCTGTCTAAGTTCAGCCATATCTGATGCGCCGTCACTATCTGTATCAACCTTTGCTGAATTAAGACCTAAATAGGCCTCGAGTGTATCTGATAAACCATCTTTGTCTTGATCTTTACTTAGAGTTGCCAAAGCTTCTCTTGATAAGACATCCGTAGTGGCAGTATTTTTACCTTCAACAAATCGGAGTGTCAGTGTTGGTTTTTTATTTGTCGTATTGATGCCTGTATTATATTTTTCCACTGATCCTGCCCGAGCATTAGAAGTTGCATCTGGGCCAATAGTAAGATCATCGAGAAGTTTATAATAACTTGATGGCACTTGCGGAAGCTTCATATGATAAGTCAATTCATACCCGCCTTCAGCTGTCCCTATATAACCAAATTCACCGACTGGATTCGAAAATATATCTTTTACACTAATTTTACTTGATTCTATAATTTCTTTAAGTGAACCAGGAGTCTTTTGATTGATATCTATATAATTCATTATTTCATGATCAGCTTGAAGGACCCGGCTTAATTGCCGATCGAACAATATCCCTTCTTTACCCTGTCCTGTTATCAATGCATATGCATCGATACTATTCATATCTATTTTTTCAGGTGATACGACTTTAATACTTTGATTAATATCCTTTGTTTTGATGCTGAATAGAGAAGTTGTTTTTAATTTTTGGCCCGTAGTTGCAAGAGCTGTCGTAGTATCTGATTGTATATTGATTTCAACTAGATTACCTTTACTATCAACTGTAATCAATGCTTTGGTATGTCTGCCAAGGTAATCGATGTACTCACGCATTTCCGGTGATACCTGTTCTAGTGTAGCAATACCCTCTTCTGTATTCATTTTCTGCAATAACGTAAAAAGCGTATCGAAGTGTATTGCCACTTCATACACATATTGAGCTTTTTGCTGAGGTGTAATTATTTTTTGAGGCTCACCAACAACAGAAAATGCCCCAGATGCAACCACTTTCTCAAGTGTCTCCATCATTGTTTTTTTAGTTGAAATAGACGTCTCTGCAGGCACAACTTCTCTACCAAATAATGTTTCTATATCCTCTGGTGTGACTGCAATCCATTTTCCTTGTATTTGCGAGAGATCAAATAAGAAAGACGGGAGCGAATTGATCTTAAAATACAGTATACCGTCATTTGTCACAGAATCGATATCAATATCAAGTGTCATACCACTATCGGCATATGAACCTTTGATAGAAAATGTATTGTCACGTGAGGATGAATCTTTCTGATATGTACCCTCAATCCCTAAGGCAACCTTAGACCCAAGTGGCAGTGAAAGCGATTTGATTTGCTGCATAAACACCTCATCACTTTCACTCGGCGTCACAGTAGAGAGATTGAGCACTGCTTCATACTTTGCAGTTTGCATAGATGCCAAATGCGTGCCGAGTTGTGCAATGAATGTATCGACAGCATATGGTGCTTTAACAAAAAGATATACCCCATGTACATAGCGTGTATATCCAAAAATACCACCAAGTGCAATAGTAATTAATACAATAAATAAGATAATTTTCTTCACTATGCCCTTTTTATGAGGAACAGTCTGAATGTTTATTTTTGTATCAACAGCCTGAGCCCTAGCACCTTGAGTTGTCTGTATTGGAGCAATAGGCTGTCTTGCCGTCGGTATGCCAGTAGATATTGCAGAAGACATACCTGGTATTGATTGACTGGTTACTATCGGAGCACCTACTCCAACTTGCGATGTAGGCTGTATTTTTTCTTCAGTTCTTTCACCCACATGTTCTGTAGTATGACCCTCTTCTATGTGTGTGGTGGCTGTTGGGGAAGCATTGAAGGCAAATGCACCACTTCCTTGCCCTGCAATAATTGAGCCACCGACATATGATACTGTCGGATCTTTCTCTGGAGTACTGACTGTTTTGTTTGTCGTTCCAACTACTGGATTTGGAGTAGGTCCAAACAATTCTTCATATGAAAACTTTTTTCTTTGCATAGAACTTCCTGGCTGATTTTTTGGTTCTAGCCCCACATATGGTTGATTACTTTCACTGCC
>JBJOQZ010000016.1:0-22097 GCA_046049705.1 Candidatus Parcubacteria bacterium
ATGTTTTTCCTGTTTTTAATTGAGAGACCCTGCCGTAAAATACTTGATCAGAAGCTTTTTGTATATTGAGAGTGTCTTCATTTTCAATATGTATATCTGTTGCTTGCTCAATATATACAGATTCTGTGTTTTCAATATATTTTTTAGGGAAATAATATAAAAGGTCTTGAAGGGTTTCTAATCCAAGTTTGTGCAAGGCTTTTTTTTGGTCAGGCTTTAGGTTGAAGTATGTAGTAAGGGGGAGTCTGGAGAACATGTGCCTTGGTTGGTGTTTACTGGTTTGTCTTCGGTGTCTTAGCTTTTGCACGCTTTCTTGCAATCCGCGGATGCTCTGCTACTGAAACAATTTCTTCAAGTGGTGGAGTAATTTCATCGAGGATCAATGATGGCTCTGTTGATTTCGCAATTACTTTCTTTCTACTAACTTTTGGTCTTTTAATTTCTTTTTCTTCTGTATCAGCATATGTAGTTGCGGAAGGTGTGGTGTCTTCAATAGTAGGTGTATAGGTATGTCCGATAACATCATCCGACAATTCATCGGATAGAGAAGCTGTCTCGCTAGAGGTAGTATGCAAGCCGGCATGAGCAAATATCTCATCAAGTGTTGCGTCGACATCGTGTGATACTTCATAGGCAAGACTTGCTTCTGGGGCACTTTTATTTGCAAGATCTGAAGTATTATTTTCTTCTACAAATGCAGGTGTACTCGTAGTTTGTTGTACGGATTCGCTGGCGATATTGTTTCCATGGACACTATCTTTTGCTTTTGTCTTAGGTGAACTAGTCTGTATGTCAGTTGTATCAATATTTTTTTCAGAGGCAATAATGGCTGCAGTTGCAGCTGGAATAATTTTCATTACGTATCTTCCATGGCTGTCTTTTGCAAGGACTCTGATTCTTGGGTAGTACCGTAAAGCGAGTGCAAAGGAGATACACCATAGTGGCCATACCATTCCAAGAAAAGTGAGTGATGTGATATTAAATAGGATACCTATACTTAGTAAGACAAAATACGTTGCGACTGCTGCAAATCTTTGTTTTCGAGAGAGGAGCCATATAGCAAGACAGATCGATACCAAGCTCCCAAGAATCAATGTTGTCGATTCGCCAATGATATTGATGATAAAACTTGGATAATACTGAATCACTGCTGCTCCTTGAATAAAGGAAAAAATGGCAAATACAAGCGATGATAAGATAAGTCCAATTTTAAGGACGAGATTGATGGCGCCGGTTCTTAACATATATCTATTATATATGAGTCTAAGATATGTACCAGACCTGCTTTTGTCTTTTAGTACGACTACTTGTAGATGAAATAATATGCTGTTCTTTTTTAAGGGTATCAAGTAGGTGTATGATGTTTTGCTTAGGATTCTCTAAGTGTAAGAAAGGGGAATGCTCATCTCCAATATACCGCTCTAGTTTTTCAATCAGTATGTCATGGGCGATACCTTGAGGCATAGAATCTGTAATCATGTGTAATATATATGCCCTCAACTGTCTTTGTGAGCCAATAAATGTTGATTGTTTTTTGAAACTTGCACTTTGTTTATGTACTGTTTGTATATTTTTCCTTTGAGTGGATTTAAGCATGCTGCCATAATCATAAAGAGCATAATACCAGTCTCGATATTTTTGTTTTGGAATATATAACAATACTTTCTCGATTTTTTGGAGTATCTCCATATCCGTGACCTTTTCTTTTTTAGCAAAAAAATGCGCAAGATAAATAGTTCTGATATTTGTTTCAATAAAAGGTATTCCAATATTATGTGCAAATGCCATTACGGCACCTGCAGTAGATTGTCCAATCCCAGGGAGTGTCAAAAGCATTTGATAAGTAAGTGATTTTGGATTTTGAATAGTAATACCTTTTTCCTCAAGTTCAACAAAGGCAGTGGCTATTCGTTTGAGAAAAAAAGCTCTTCGATTATATCCAAGCCCTTTCCATACTTTGAGAACATCAGTATTTGAAGCCCTCGCAAGTGTATTGAAGTCGGGAAAAGAGTTGAGAAATTCTTCATATTTTATTAATACGCGAGAGACTTGGGTCTGCTGGAGCATGAGCTCAGATACAAGTATACGGTAGACATCTTTCGTATTACGCCAAGGTAAATCACGTTTTGCTGTTTTGTAATATGACCAAATCGTATCGATATGCTTTTGTTCTTGCTTTGTTATTTTCATAGTAATACTAGTGCGGAATAAATATAGCACAATGCACTCATACAAAATACCGGCTTTTTGAGCCGGCATTTTGTATGAGTGGTACAGCGTACCTAAGTACTCAAGAGAGAAACTATGAAAGGTGAGCTGAAACGAGCTTAGTCATTTCAAACATGTTTACTGTTTTCTTTCCAGCAAATACCTTCTTAAGGTTTTCGTCAGCGTTGATGTTTCGCTTGTTTTTCTCGTCTTGAAGATTATTCTTCTTGATGTATGCCCAAAGAGCCTTTACCACTTCTGATCGAGGCATAGGTCCTTTACCTACAACTGCAGCGAGGTCTTCACTGATAGTCATAGGCTTCATAAATGCTGAGTTTGCTTTTGCTTTAACAGTTTTTGCCATATTCTTGATTTTATTAGTATGCGCTAAATTATATCATACTTATCTAGCAGGGGAAGGGGTTTCTAAAGGGCGAATGTAATCAGGGTGCTTTAGGGTATCTGAAGACTATTTAATTTCAATCATCATTTTGTCCATTTCTGGTCGCACTTTTTTCATTTGCGCATAGCTATCAGCTGCATCACGATACCCAAGAGCACATACGACGACGCTTCTAAGTCCTCGACTTGTGAGTCCTAAGATTTCGTCAAACTGCTTTGCATCAAATCCTTCCATAGGGGTTGCATCGATATTCATAAGTGCCGCAGTTTCGAGTATCATTCCAAGGGCGATGTACGCTTGCTTGCCGGCCCAAGAGATATTTTCTTCTTGAGATCGACTATTGAGAGTTCCTAAAATCATACCTTTATATCCTGCAAGAGCTGTAGCTGCGTCGAGTCCACGTTCTGTTGCTACTTGTCCTATAAACGCATCTACACGAGCTTCGTCAAAAACAGTCTCGACTGCAAAAACAATGATGTCTGATGCATCAGTGAATTGTGGCTGTTCCCAAGCGGCAGCTTTAAGCTTTGCACGTACTTCTGGGTTTGTGACATGTACCATGCGCCATGGCTGTAGTCCATATGAAGATGGAGCAAGACGAGCTGATTCAAGTAGGGTCTGCATGTCCCCGGCGCTAACTTTTTTTGTTGTATCGTATGCTTTTGTTGCATATCTCCAATTTAAAGCCTCGATGATATTTGTCATATATTTTTTGTATTATGTTCACGGATAATGTTAGGCAATCATAACATGTAAAGTGTCGAAGACCATCTTAGTTTTCTTGGACATCATATGACATAACAAGAAAGCCCCTTTGCTCTCTCATAGAGCAAAGGGGCTTGTAGGAATCGGATCTCCATTATGCCACCAAAAGTGATGATGGGGACAGGAAAAGTCCTGGAAGCAAAGGGTTGTGTGATGACTCTTCGCATTCAGGACAAAGAACCATGCAAGATCCGTCAGTTTGAAGGTGTCCGTGCCAACCAAGCCAATCGGTGTGATGAACTGCACTGCACCCGTCACAACCAATGATGAAGCCGTCATCACACAATGCTTGACACCATGTGCAATCAGGGTCAGTACAGTGAGCTGCATGCCATGCGGCATCAAACCGTGGCTTATCTGCTTTATCTCGATAGTAGGTCATTCCTGGTTGTGGATCTGCATGAGAATATGCTAGACCAGCAGCACCTTGAGGTCTGCAAATCAATTGACGCCGAGGGTCTGGGATTGCTATTAATGTTGTGCTCATTGGCGGTGTTGTTGTTTGGTTTGATTTGTAGGGTATACGACAGATATCGTTACTCTGACTTCCGAATGAAAGTGTATGTTATAGGTATGATTTATGTCAATTGAAGTATAAATATGGTATATGCGTGCTATCATATCTGCAATGAATAATCCTGAGCAATATCGATACGATGTCATAGTAATTGGTGGCGGACCAGCAGGGATGATGTCTGCATACCATGCAGCTGCGCGTGGTAAAAAAGTAGTTATTGTCGAGAAAAATGAAATACTTGGTAAAAAATTATTGATTACAGGTGGAGGACGATGCAATATCACAAATGCCACATACGATACAAGGCAATTGCTTTCAAGATATAGTGAAGCGGAGCCTTTTTTACATTCTCCATTTTCACAATTTGCTGTGAAAGATACCTTTGCTTTTTTTGAATCACATGGGCTGAAGTTGAAAGTTGAAGCGGAGAACCGAGCTTTTCCAATTACTGATAAAGCTCAATCTGTTTGGGATGTACTTGTGCAAGGGTTAAAGCAATTAAATGTAGAAGTGCGGTCTAGGACACATGTAATTGATATTGAGACCGTACTCGAAGCAGGTATAAAAAAAGTATCTGGGATAAAATTGAAAGATGGAAATTATCTATACGCACCGTCGATAGTAGTAGCTGCAGGTGGAAAGTCACATCCGGAAACTGGATCGACTGGCGATGGATTTATATGGATGAATACACTTGGACATACAATTGTAAAACCTATGGTATCTCTGGTTCCGCTCCGCATCAAAGATGCTTGGGTTCGAAGACTGCAAGGTGTCACACTTCCTTCTGTCAAAATACATATCGCATATGATGCAGGAGATGGGGTATGGGGGAAAGATAAACCAATAAAAGGGAAAGTATTGTTTACTCACTTTGGTGTAAGTGGTCCAACAGTACTTAATCTTAGTAAGAAGGTTTCAGATTATCTTGAGTATGCAGATGTAAAGTTGGTGCTTGATATTCGTCCTGATCTCGATCACGGAGCTCTTAATCGTCTTTTGCAGGATACATTTTTACAAGAAGCAAAGAAAAAGATTAAAAATGTACTTAGTGCTGTGGTTGGGGAAGGTGTACCACAATCATTTATTCTCACTATACTCGAACGGGCACATATTGATCCTGATCTGTTCTGTCATTCTGTCACACGTGAGATGCGTATGATACTTATTGAAGCAATTAAAAAAATTGAAATGTATGTCGATGGATTGCTCGGTGAAGACAAGGCAATTGTTTCAAGTGGAGGAGTCGAGCTCTCAGAAATAGACTGGAAAACTATGGAATCAAAAGTAATTCAAGGGCTATACGTGGTCGGGGATATGCTCAATATCAATCGGCCGTCTGGAGGATATAGTCTGCAACTGTGTTGGACTACAGGGTATGTGACTGGGCAGCATGTGTAAGGTTTGATACTATATGACCATGACTACACTCCTTAAAAGGAGGAGGTGCGTCAATGCGGGGTTCTTTTAAGGACCCATGCACATAGTACCTTCGACCTATGCACCCTTTGAGGTGCTCCGGGTAATCCATGAGGTATTGGGCGGTTTCTGGTCGTGTATGAACACGCCACCTAAACTACCTGATATCCTCATCGGAAAACCCCGCCTGCCACGAAGCAGGTTTCATCGCGAAGCTCTGGCTTCATATCATGGTATCAGCTATGCTGATGTCTTCACCCCATACGGCAAATTGCTTGAAGGGGTTGAAGTCGTCGGCTTCTCTGATGCCGGATGTGCACCTGGTTGCTTCGAAGTCATGTTCCAGCTCCAAAATGGACAACATGTCTTTTTCCACTATTTCAATAGTTTCTGGAAGAACCTCCAAGAGCTTCGAGATATGGGAATTGATGTTGAAAAATACTTCTGCCGCAAAAATCAGGCGGAATCCACCAGTGGAGATTAATTGGAACAATCACATGCAGCCCGGCGATTTCTCGCCGGGCTGCTTTCAAAATCTGCAATGACAAAAAGTGCAGAGTCTCGCTGTATTGGAGATATAATTGGAGATATATTCTATATGCTACTATGTATATCACTTTTATATGAACCGCACACAATCATTACTTCTTTCACAAGGTATCCCGCTCGCACTGACGTTTATACTATGTATCCTTCTTTCTGTTTTATATGCAGGACAAATTCATCTATTAAATTATTTCACAACAGATGATATTTCATTGCAATTGAGATTTGTTGATATATTGATTGGACTTACGATTTATTTGAAGACCGCAATTGATTTTGCATTATATATTGGAAATCTGATGGGGAAGTATCCAAGTTGGAAAGATAGAGTGAGTATCGAAATCGGATCTGGAGTTGGCAATGCACTTGGGACAATGGCCATCTTGATCGTCTGGACTTTTTTCAAAGAAATTACTTGGCTGCTGGCACTCATGATTATCATTGCAGGACTCGTACTTCTTAAGCTTGCAGAAGAGTCACTTGAACATGCAAAGCAGGAGGGTCGAATATATGATAGCTCAAGTACATCTTTAGTTGATAGAAGTATCTTTTATATTGAGAAAGGGCTCGATATAGTAAATCGTATATTTTCGCCCATACTCAAGTACGTGATTCCAAGTATGTCGATGAAAGAAGATTCTCTGACAAAGAAAAGTTTTTGGGGGTTATTTGTACTTGCTTTTACGGTACCGTTTATCCTCGGGCTCGATGATTTTGCCGGGTACGTATCGCTTTTTAGTGTAGTCAACGTATTTGGATTCGGTGTCGGTGTATTTTTAGGACATATGATTCTAAATATCGCACTGTATATTTCACCTCGACATACTATCCAAGCTGTGAAAAATAGATGGGTAGCACTCATTGGCTCAGTGGCATTTATCGCTATTGCAATCTGGGGATTTTACGAAGTATTTCATATGCTTCATATTCTCTAGGTTTATATAAAGATATTGTAGACTTATACATAGAGCATGCATAAAGCAGATTAATTATTTATGAAGAAATTTGTATTTAAAAACAAAATATTTAAGTACCCAGGTATGGCGGCATGGTTTTTCGTGCCGGTATCAAAAGATATTTCGGAAAAAATTAAAAATCTACAGAGTGCAAAGAAGATTCAAAAACGCGGCTGGGGTTCAGTACCAGTTACTGCAAGTATCAAGAAGACAGCGTGGGATACATCTATTTTTCCAGATAAAAAATCAGGATGTTTTTTGTTGCCGATAAAGAAAGAGGTAAGACTTAAAGAAGATGTTTGGGATGGAGATATGGTGGAGGTTAGTTTGAAGATCGAGTAAAAACTAAGAGCTGTTTTGTCGGGTGTATGCGGTGTTCTTACTATGCTATACCTTTCAATAAATACCCAACTAGATATGCAATATATGCAGCAATACCTCCAACTACCAAAGTCTCTACTATGGTGCGAAAGACCGACTGCTTATTGACTTTCCCACGAATATATCCAGAAAGTGCAAACGCAATAGTTGTAGCAATTATTGATTGAATAAATTGTTCACCAGGAGTAGAAGTTGATCCAGCAATAAGTCCATAGATGAAAGGAATAAGTGGTATTGTCCCTACAACAATAAATGAGAAGAAAGTTACTAGCGCCGATGAAAGTGCCCTTGTTTCATCTTGAGGATCTGATTTGATAGATAGGTAATTTGAAGAAGCCATTGAGAAACCGTCTGCAAGGACATTTGCTGTACCTAAGAGCAAGATGATGGCAGGTGAGAGTCCTGCACCAACTACGCTTGAGACAATTGCAAATGTAGTAATTGTGCCATCGGTGGCCCCATATACAAATTGAGGGAGATACTTTGAAAATGTAGACATGGAATAATAATAACAGAAAAATATCAAATTTTATTTTTTCGCAGAGTATGGTTTCTATAGGTCTATATAATTTAAGTTGATTGGTCCGATGGATGTACCCTGTGCAACCAATCCGTAATTTTTTTCATCTGGATGTAGACAAAGTGTATTTTCATCTATGTATATTCCACATGGCTTTGCTGTATCTTTATTGAAGAATCGTAATTGCACTAGGTATTGACCCTCGACAAATGAGGTGTTTGGAGATGTCGTCATCACTAGTGGGACTTCGTATTCAGTTATTGTAGTACTTGTTGCATAGATTAAAGCGGTTCCGATTTGTACTTGAATATTATTTTGTACACCAATAAGCCAGACTTCTACGTGCATATCAGACCCAATTAGGTTGGTTAAGACTTCTGAAGGAATCGGGGTCCACGTCACAGTGTACTTGTGGCCAGGAATCCATAGATCACCGCTATTTGGAGAAAGTAGTTTGATGTCAGTAGTAGTGTTCTCGATGTTATTTCGGATATCTTGGTAGGTAGTGGTCGCAGTCTTTTTATCCTGGTATTCGCTATGTTCCAATGCTTTCGGGCGGAGTAAAAAATAAGAAGACGAAAGTAATATGATGCACAGTATAATGACGCTAATGATTGTACGATACATGATACATAGTATATACCTACCTAGAGATACTTGGAAAATATAGGCTGGAATACTAGCAGAAAATCACGCACCAAAGATATGTTTGCAATTTAAAGCTAGATTTTCAAGGCACTGCCTTGATATGTATATTCGAGGGGTCTATATTTCCTAGAAAATGTTTTCAATTCTTTAATTTGTAATGGTGAAGAAGTAAGTAGTGATTTGATATCACGATTAAGATGGCATCCGCCTGCAAGGCATTTTGAAAATGGTGTGCCTATACGCTGACAAGTAGCGGCTACTTTATGAGGGGATAAGCCGTGCTCAACAAAAATAAAAGTACCACCAGGCTTTAGTACTCTAGATATTTCACTAAGTGCCACTCCAGGATTTGGAATTGTACACATGGTCCATGTAGAGACAACTGTGTCTACAGATGCATCAGGAAGAGGGATGGATTCAGCACTTGCATGTAGCCAATTTACCTCAATGGGTTGTGGATTAGCCTTGTTTTGACCTTGGCTTGATACATATTTTTCAAATAATTCTAAAGATGGTTCGAGTGCGTATAGCCGACTAATACCGCCATCTTGTTTATAAAATGGCATATTGAGCCCGCTTCCAAAGCCGATTTCGAGTACAGTGCCTGTTGCTTTGGGAATTATTTCTCTTCGAATTTCCGTAAACATATCGTTCTGCATCGCCTTATTGATGGTAAAGGGAAGGATGTATTTTTGATAGAGGTTCATAGTGGAGCAAAGATACTTTATGAGGTAGTCACTTATTTGGTTTCGGTGGTATATGTAAGTTCACAACTATTTTTGATGCAAGCAGGCTGAGGTGTTCCTGGCGGTCTAGATAATGGTAGACAAGAATATGTTACAGGGTATACATCATACATATCCTGATAGAGAGATTTTATTTTTTCTATATCAGCATTTTTATTAAATGAAGTAAGTCCGCTACTGCACGGTCCCATACTTGGAATGGCAATACAGTCTGAGTCGACAGTGCATTTTCTCCCTTGATATTTAAGTACATCAATTTTTTTCCGGATGGCATCCGCTTGTAGTCTCTTTTTTTCTTGTGGTATTTGTTCTATAGATTGATATATTCTATTGATTGTAAGAGTTACATTATCCAATATTCCAATAATAGGTTTTTTATATAAGTAAACAAGTCCAATACATATACTTATTATGAATGGAATAAGAATTATTTTACGCATATATTTGTTTTAGGTGTACGTATCGATATTTGTTATGTAAATCGATACCACTCTGTCTACTTGAATCTACGCTTTCTTTGCAAGTGGTGCTAGTTGCGCTCGATTTTTCCACAAGAAATAAAGGTTGAGGAGTGCCATGACATTACCCATCATAGCGCCTGCAGTCAATAATCCTCCATCGAGAAATGCATGGAAGCCGATGATGTTTACTGTGATTGGGAGAATAAGGAGTCCTGCAAGGGTTTCGCGCTTTGTCCAAAGACAGAAGAGAGAAAGGACAAAGACAATCGAATTAATTATCATGATGTATTTTGTTGTCATCAAGATATTGATAAATGTAAATGCATCTGCATTTGTATACATCTCAGCTGTTGGGGCAGGGAAGAAGCCAAGGGCTCCGAATACAGGCATAATTAAAATTAAACTCAAAACCACCTTGAATATAATATGTAATGTTTTCATGGTTTGTATTATAGCAAGATATTATCTATGCGGACATCCTGGCCAACAGCACGGCCTCCGTTTACCTTTTACGAGCAATTCACATGCAATCCGAATACGACGTAGTCTCGTCTCTGGTTTTACTGCGGAAGTAATCCAACATATCCATTCATTTTTTGAAAGAGGTGTGAGTGTGTTCCAAATCCTTTTGAGATTTTGGTCACCCTTCAAGGCGACGTTTAAGTCTATGGGCATACGATGGGGAAGTGTAGACATAAAGTATATGATACTATGTATCACAATATGTCAAAGTTTCCTGTAAAATAATATTTTCATGAAAAAAACTGTACTCTCAATTTTTGAATATAATTCATTACAAACTGTATCTGTGAAAGAGATGTGTGAGTTTTTGGAGGTGAGTATCTCAAAGTCATTGAAAAAAAGTGAATCTAAAATCTGGCACGGCACACCGGTTTGGTTTTTAGATGGAAATCCTGTTGTTTCTTATTCAGTGAAAAAAAACGGCAAAGTATCACTCATGTTTTTTAGTGGTCAAAGTTTTGAAGAAGAACAACTGAGTCCGGTGGGAAAATTTAAAGCAGCGGAAATCTGTTATATGGACGTATCAGAGATTAAAAGTACATATCTAAAGAGATGGATCAAAAAAGCAATTCAGATACAGTGGGATTATAAGAATATTGTGAAAAGGAAAGGTGTATTGAAGAGGGTATAGTGTGTTTTGATTATTTTATACCGATTACTGCATGTGGATATAGGGAATATGTTAGTATATGTTCTAATATGACAAAACAAATTTTCGTAAACTTAGCAGTGGCTGATCTGCAAAAGTCGGTGCAATTCTATCTTGCACTCGGATTTACTATTGATCCTCGATTTACTGACGAGACGGCGATATGTATGGTCTGGAATGAGAATATTTGTGTAGAGATTATGACACATGAGAGATTTGCAACATTTACTCAAAAGCCAAATCTTGAGACGAAGAAAAGTGTTGCTGCAATTTTTTCTCTTTCTGTAGAAAGTCCAGACAAAGTGAATACAATTATGGCCAATGGATTGGCTGCAGGTGGTACTGAACAAGGTAAAATGCAAGATCACGGATTCATGCAACAAAGAACCATCGAGGATTTCGATGGTCATACGTGGGAGATTTTCTATGTAGATATGGACAATTTACCAGAAGAAAAAGCGTAGTTAGTATTTATTTAATTCTTGGTGTGTATATCATTTCTTCGTCCTCTACATGGATGATTATAGGATTTTTGGTATCTGAATCTCGGTGCAATCTACTAAGTAGTTCAATTGTGTGCCCGTCACCAAAGGCTGTATTAGGTCCGAGCTCCCTTGGAGAAATGTAGTTTACAATATCTGGATGACCACATGTGACAATCCAACCTTCTATTCCAGTAAGGCTCATTATATTGAAATCACTTGCAGGTGTTCCTGTTTGAATAGGTCCGTATTTTGCGAGTAGTTCAAGTGCTTTTGAACTTATATCTTCGGTTTTTTCCCGAGGTTGAATACATGTTCCGTTTTTAAAAAGTACCCAACAGTTGCTACTTCCAAGTATTTTTCTGTATGTATCAGCGAGTTCATCCTTAGAAAGGATTCTAGCAGATTCTTGATCTTTATTTTGTGAATTTGGCATATATTTTTTATGACATAATTTTAACTCAATTATCAACAATGTGTAATATGTTAATAAAGGTACCCTTTAAGAGCAAATAGGTAGATGGTTTAGTTACTTGTTTTGTTATATGTAGATCACCCTTCCACTTCTTGCCAAATAAAATACGTATCTTTATCTTCTTGATGTTCAATGTACCCCTCAGGGTTATATTGAGAATCAGTCAAAGTGGTTTCAAATGTATGTAGTGTGATCTGGGGAATAAGACCAGGAAATGTCGTAGAAATTTGTGTAGAAAGTTCTGGTTTGCCTATCTTTTGTATATTAAGAGCCTCAATTCCTAACTCCTCTTTGATTCCACGGATTATTGCTTCCTCAGGTTCTTCGCCGGGCATATTTTTTTCAGAGATAGAGCTCGGTATATTACGAATCCTCTCACGACCATCTTTAAAGACTTGTTTGTGTTCGCGTAAAATAAATTTCTTACCATCAGGGGAATTGTAGTAGACAAAAGCGATACTAGCTGTAAGTTCTTTGAGGATACTTCCATCTGATTTAATGGTGATTTTTGATTCACCACTTTGTACTTCTTCTAGAAAATGCTCGACAGTTTTTGCCTCGCCAACTCCCCAAGTCGAAAGGTTGATACCGGCTTGTGTAAGTACATCTTTCAGTTCACTGAGTGTGATTGTTCTGGGTAAAATATAATCAGGCATGATGTTTGAGGTTATTACTGTGCAGTATGTGATTAATGTCAAATATTTATTCTCTTGACCAAGGTGGCGGGATTCGGTCACAGATAATTTCTTCGCCGTCGCTCAGAAATTTCTGCGACCCCGGCTCGCAGCTCGCACTGCTATGCTCCGCCTTTCTCATCCCACCGTCACATTTCAAACAGACACCCTGTATCGGGCTACGTGTGTTAAATACCAGAGCAGTGAGACACCATAAGGATATTATAGCAGGATTTTTGAGATCGAAATGAGGTATGTAGGTCGGCTACTTTGTTGCAACAATGATCATATCTTCGGCGTTTTCAGAATATTCATCACCGTGCCAATTAGAGTAAGTACTTACCGATGAAAATCCCACCTTTCTACATAATTGTTCGAATTCTTCTCTCGTATATACCCGAACAGAATAATCTTTTTTCTCTTCTTTTCCTTCACTTTTTATAATCCATGCACCGTTGATTCTTTTTGTTTCAGGATCGTAAGAATCAATGACCCTCAAGGTTTTTCCGGTAACCAAATTTCTTTCCTCATCTTCTTTATATTTCCCTAACAATATTCTTGGGATATTCACATCTGTGTGCATTAAGAATTTTCCACCAGGCTTAAGAGCATCAAAGAAATTTTTAAGCACTTTCTCATTTTCATAATCAGTATCAAAGAAACCGAATGAATAGAACATATTGATGACAGCATCAAACTGAGAGGTGTATTTGAGGTCAAGCATGCTTTCTTTATTGAAGGTAATGTCAATAGAATTTGTCTTTGCATCATTGACTGCTTTCTGAAGATGAATGGAATTTATATCCGAGCCGGTCACTTCATAACCTCGTCTTGCAAGTTCTATGCTGTGCCTACCATATCCGCATGGACAATCAAGAATGCTCGCCTGTGATTTTAAAGACAAAAGTTTTATCACTCCATCAACTTCTGATTTCGTCCTTTCATCAAGGGTCTGCCTCTTTTCTATAAGATACCCTTCTTTTGAAGCATCACCGTCCATATAAAAAGAACCGAAGAAACCGTATTCTTCAGACCACCATGGATTTTTATTATCTTGAGTCATGTTTTAAATGTTAGCTCAGAAACGGCTTTTTGTGTAGCGATAGTATTCGGGTCGTCCTGCCGTCTCAAGCATGTGGGACATGCCGATATTATGTTTTCCTGGCAGAAACCTCGGTCTTCGGTCACCAGTTAAAATTGCTACGCAATTTTCCTGTCGAAGTCCTCATCGGACACTCGCTGCTGCTCGCCCGACTCCTTCGCTCTGCTTCGCAATCTACGATTGCTCACTGCAGAGCTTCAGTCCGTCTTTCGAATCCCGCTGCCCCAAAACTGAAAGAAAATACCGCCCTTGCAGGACGGTATTTTCTTTCAGTGCGGAGACGGAGGGATTCGAACCCTCGAGGCCGTTTAACGGGCCTGCCTCGTTAGCAGTGAGGTGCTTTCGACCAGCTCAGCCACGTCTCCAATATACATATATATGTATCGCCAAAGACATGATTTACCTTGTGGGCAAGCAGGTCAGAGCCAATACCTAATCTATGTATACAATACGGTAGCATAATTTATACCAAATCTCCAGACTTCCCAGACCGAGATTGCATGATATATTCATATATATGTTGAAGTCGATTGTCGTCATACTAATTGCCGTTGCTATGGTATTTTTTGTTATGGTGCCACTTGCGTATATGGCTATGGGACGTATTGCGAATCCATTTTCTTTTGATCTGGGAGGGATTGCGAGTAAAAATATTTCCAATGTCCGCAATGGTGGGGCGAGTATCTCCAATCTCGAAACAACATGCGCAACTCCGACAAAAAGCCTTTTGCCTCATACAAGAGATGCGACTCTTTCACGCGATGGAGAAGAAAGTACGATTAAGTCCAAGACCTATGACTTGGAAATAAATCTCGATGTGCCAGTTGTAGACTGGCAATACACTGAAGGGAAGCTCGACAATGAGCTGGCGTCATTTGTATATAAAGATGTGATTGTAAATGTTCTCGCTCGAAAATCTACCACCCTCTGTTCAGTAATTGCAAAAAATAAATTCAATACTTTTCATACAGATGGAAAAGGAGTTGAATATTTTTCAAGTCGAGCATATCTAACTGTAGGTAAGCCAATCGGTCTCGCTAGGGCAGTATTGCGTACCCATGGAGAAAGGGAAGTGAAAGGTAATCAATTCTATTGGTATATCATTGATGAGACTTTTTCTCTCAATGCAAATGGTAATGGAACAAATACGACGAATCCTACACAAACTGAATTGGTGACTATTTGGTATACAACACATATTGGACGCAATGAATATTGGTTTGCATTTCGTACATTAAAAGAAGATGAAGACCATCTTAATAAAACTGCAATTGAGTTTATTGAGCAAACTGCATTTCTAAAATTCTAGCTATTTGCTAGATGTCTACTGGGAATATGTTAGCTAACTCAATGGCAGATTGCCAAAGTGTAAATGGTGGGATAAATATTGTGCCTTAAACAGTATGTAGAAAGTATTTGTTTGAGGGCTTGTAATGTGCTTCCAGTAGTAAGTACATCATCTACTATATATATGTATCTGTATTGTGATAGTAAATAGTAAGGGATATCGTAAGCAATACAAAAGCGATCTTTTGTGTTTTCGAGCCTACTTAATCGATTTTTATGATGTTGAGATACAAGTGGTGGCTTGCTATGCATAAAGACATAGGGTGCTATATCAATTTTGACTTTTGTATGTGAGGACTTTCGAAACCTTTTGTCGTATGCACTTTGAATATCCGATAGCAGATTGAGTGCAATTGCCATGTGATCAACTTGTTTATTTGCTAATGCAAAACTAGAGGATGGTGCATGTAGTACAAGAATAGGGAAATATGGATCATAAGAGGGTTCATGTTGTATGTGTATGTGGATACTGGCATGTATTACTTTTGCAATAAGTGTAAGTGCATCAGGCTTACCATTTTTTGCTTCGATGATGAGTTTTTTGGTCGGTGCATTGCGATATTTGTATATATAAAGTGTGTCATGTGCATGATACATAGGTATATAAGGGATTTTGGTAATAAGGAAATTACTTTTAAACAGAGTGCATATATTTTTCATATTTTCTTAATGCGTATTATGTTATACTGATAATCAAAGCGGTGAATTGAGGATCTGGCCCGTTATCCACAGTTACTCCTAAATATATCGGGTCACTCCCAAGAAGCATCGTACCTTGCGCATGGTTAATTTTTTACAAAATATTTTTAAAAAAGCTGAAGATAGTGTTATCGGTCTTGATATTGGATCTTCTTCTATCAAGGTGGTACAACTCCGCAAAAGAAAAGGGAGAGCTATTCTTGAGACATATGGTGAGATCGCACTTGGTCCATATGGAGGCCTTGCAGTAGGGCAAGTCACCAATCTTACTGCAGATAAAATCGCAGAAGCGGTGAAAGATCTTTTGCGTGAGGCAAATGTTACTACTCTCTCTGCAGGTGTTTCTATTCCATTTAAATCTAGTCTAGTTACACTTATGGAATTGCCATCACTTGATGAAAAGCAGCTCAAAGAAACCATTCCACTTGAGGCAAGAAAATATATTCCAGTCCCAATCAGTGAAGTGACTCTTGATTGGTGGGTGATTCCAAAAGAAGCTTCAGGTGATTTAGATTTTGTAGAACCTTCAGATGAATATGGAAATCGCACAGCCCCGATTCCGAAATCTCAAGTACTTGTCGTATCTATTCATAATGAGATTTTGAATACCTACAGTGCCATCGTACAACAATCAGGGATAAATACTGGATTTTTTGAAATCGAGATGTTTAGTTCTACGCGAGCACTTCTTACAGGTGAGACGGAACCAGTTATGATTTTTGATATGGGAGCATCATCGACAAAGATTTATATTATTGAGCGTGGGGTAGTGAAGTATTCGCATATTATCAACAAGGGCTCACAAGATGTCACTATGAGTATCATGCGTGGACTCAATGTTACTTTTGATCGTGCAGAGCATATCAAGAGAAATCTTGGTACAGGCGTTGTCTCAGATGAAAAATCTGTTTTTGAAGTTATCTCACTTACACTTGATTATATTTTCTCAGAAGCAAATACAGTTGTCCTCGGTTATCAAAGAAAATTCAATAAGCCACTCGGCAAGGTAATACTTGTTGGAGGGGGTTGTGCGATGAAGGGGGTGTTTGAGCTTGCGCGAGCAAATTTCCAAACACCTGTTGAGCTTGGTGCGCCCTTTGCAAAGGTTGAGACACCTGCGTTTATGGAAGATGTATTAAAAATTACTGGCCTCGAATTCGATGTAGCGATAGGTATTGCACTTCGAAAGTTGCAGGAGCTACGGTAGGTGATATAATTCTAAACAAGAGTTCTATGGTAGAAACAAAATTTCAAACTTCATTTATTCCAAAGCAGCCAGTAACTGGCGAAGCAGAACACACAAAGAGTGGTGTTGGTGTTCTTTTTCTCATCAGCTTCCTTCTTCTTGTTGCAAGTATTGCTGGAGCTATCGGTGTCTTTGTGTGGAATAAAACTGTGATCGCAAATACTGAAAAAGGAAGAAAGCAACTTGAAGATCATAAAAATGCTTTTGATCCAACATCAATCAAGGTATTCACTGACCTAGATAATCGTATCGATGTAGCAAGCACATTGCTCCATAGTCACGTGGCTGCTTCAGAAATCTTCCCACGTCTTCAAGCAAATACGCTAAAGACTGTACGATTCAATAACTTCAGCTATACAAATGGGGGCAATGGTAAAATTATCATCAATATGTCTGGGGAAGCTCAAGATTATGAAAGTATGGCTCTTCAAGCTCAACAATTCACAAAGCCAGAACTCCGAGATTCATTCAAAGGACCTATTTTTAGCAACTTTAGTAAGTCTAAAGATACTGTTGTATTTACATTTAGTTCAGGAATTGATCCGTATGTTATTGATTATTATCAATCGCGTACATCAGCTCTTCGACAAGGTGCATCTACACAGTCGCCGACATTACCAGTAAGTGGTACAAATAGATAAATATATGTTTAGAGTCGCCTTACCAATCATCTTCATACTTTCTTCAGTTGGAATTTTTGTCTTTTTTACGAGCCCGAAGTACCAAGAAACAAAAACAAATAGTGCTCAACTAGAAAAGATTGCAGATGCACTTAAGAAAGCAAATCAACTTCGTGATATCCGTGATCGTCTTGCAGAAGAACGAAATGGAATCAGTGAAGCTGACCTCAATAGAATCTCAAAGATGCTTCCTGATAGCGTCGAGAATATCGGCTTGATTATTGAACTAAATAACATCGCTCGAGATAAAGGTATGGAGCTTTTAAATCCTAGTATCGACGGTGGGGCAACTACAGGTTCATCTGTTGATATTGGTCCTGACAATAAAAAGTTTGGTTCTCTCCGTATGACTTTTTCAGTAAATACAACATATGAAAAATTCATCGATTTCTTGAAAGAGTTGGAAAGAAGTCTGCGTCTCGTCGATGTCACAAGTGTGACATTTGCATCTCCAGATGCTAAAACCGGTCGAACAAATTTTGGAGTCACTATCCAGACTTATTGGCTTAAAAAATAATACACACCATGGGATCATTTTTTTCACAACATAAAGGAGTCATCATCGGGGTATTTCTCGCAGTCCTTGTCTTTATTGGATATGCAATGATAAAACCAAAAACTGATACCACATCAGATGGACTACAAAGGACTGTAGTCGATGGTATTACCACTGCAAATGCACCAGCAGGAGATGATCCTGCAGCTGGATTCGTACAGCAATTATTGGCAATTCAAAATATCAAATTTGATACAGCATTTTTTAGTGACCCAGTATATAAAGAGCTTGTTGATCAAAGTAGACCACTAGGTGTAAGAGAGGTTGGTCGACCAAACCCATTCTTAGAAATTGGTATAGATACGATTGTAAATGCTGAAACATCAGCAGGAAGAGGTTTTGTACAAACATCGACATCTACAAGTGCAGTTTCAGCACCAGCTCCAGCTACTACAACTCGGCCATCAACAGGTGGATCTACTCGTACGCCTTCGCGCTAATTTGTTTTGATGTTATTATACTAATATGAGTTTTCTCGATGTTCTTACTCGTCAATCAGTAATCACGAAGGATGATGCTGGTTTTATTGTACAAGAGGCCATGACATCAGGCCGACCAATCGAAGATATTTTGAGAGATAAAGGTGTGTCGGCAGAAGCGGTGACAAAAGCTAAGAGTGAATATTTGCAAGTACCAATCAAAGTACTTGGTGATAAAGAAATCCCTTTCGATGTCCTTAAATATATTCCAGAAGAGTCTGCTGTGCACTATAAGTTTATTCCCCTTGGAGTTACTGCTGGTGTTCTAGAAGTTGGTATTGTCGATCCAGATAATATTGAAGCAAGAGATGCTTTAAACTTTATTTCCGCCCGTGCAAATATGCCGTTTAAAATGTTCATCATCTCAGATGACGATTTTAGTCGTGCACTTGGGTACTATAAAGGGTTGGGCGGGGAAGTAAATAAAGCACTTACTGATTTGGAAAGTGAATTTGCACAAGCAGATGTGGAGATTACGAGAGATGGAGGTGATCAAGCTCAAAATACTGCTGGTCCAAACATTATCGAAGATGCTCCAGTGACGAAGATTGTGGCTACGATGTTGCGTTATGCAATCGAAGGAGACGTATCAGATATCCATGTTGAACCTCAGCGAGACAAAGTGCGTATTCGTTTCCGTGTCGATGGTGTGCTCAATACAAGTATTGTCTTACCTGCAAAAGTACATGACGCGGTTATTGCACGTATCAAAATTCTTTCAAATATGAAATTGGATGAAAAGCGAAAGCCTCAAGACGGACGTTTTTCAGCGCGAATCGATAGTCGAAAAATTGACTTTCGTGTTTCTACATTTCCAACCAACTGGGGTGAAAAAGTGGTAATGCGAATCCTCGATCCAGATAAAAGTGTACAAAAGCTCGATAAGCTTGGATTTAGTCCGCGAAACCTCGACATGATTAAGCGTGCCTTACAACGGCCGTATGGATTGATTTTGATTTCAGGTCCAACAGGATCAGGTAAAACAACGACACTGTATGCCATGATGCAGGAGATTGATCGAAATGAACACAATGTATTGTCACTTGAAGATCCGGTTGAATACGTGATGGACGGTGTAAGTCAGTCTCAGATTCACCCTGATATTGGATATACGTTTGCTACAGGTCTACGTACTACACTTCGACAAGACCCAGATATCATCATGGTGGGTGAGATCCGAGATAAAGAGACGGCTCAACTTGCAATCCAAGCTGCACTTACTGGTCACTTGGTACTTTCAACTATCCACACCAATAGTTCTATCGGTATTATTCCTCGTCTGATTGATATGGGTGTCGATCCGTATTTGATTGCACCTACACTTATCTTGGGTATGGGTCAGCGACTTGTCGGTAAGGCATATGAATCTGCAGTTAAGACTGTGCCTATAGATGAAAGTGTTCAGGTGATGATAGATAAACAGTTTGCAGATCTCCCAGAAGCATATCGAGGTGAAATTCCTACTGCCACTGAGATGCTTCGTATCAATCCTACTCCAGAATGTCCCAAAGGTATCCGTGGTCGTCTAGCTGTGGTAGAAGCTTTTGAAATGGATAAGGAATTGGAACATATTATTCTTAAAGAACCAACTGATATTGCTATCGGAAAGGCACTTAGAGATAAAGGTATGCTCAATATGAAGGAAGATGCCATCATCAAAGCATTGCGCAAACAGATTCCGTTTGAGGAGGTAAATAAAGTATAAGCCGTATATAAGGTGGATAAATACATACACTCGTCTTATTGTTTATGTGATACAATATTAGTAATATAATATATACATCATGCACGAAGGAGTACCATATAAAATTTTAATTGTAGATGATGATAAGTTTCTTTTGAACATGTACTCGATTAAGTTTCAAAAGGAGCATTTTGAAGTTACAACTGCAGGCGATGGTAAAGCAGCACTCGATACTCTTAAAGGTGGATTGGTCCCAGATGCAATTGTACTTGATATAGTAATGCCAATCATGGATGGATTAGAGATGCTTGAAAATATGCGAAAACTTAATCTTGCAAAAGATGCGACAGTACTTATTTTGAGCAATCAAGGTCAATCAAGTGATATAGAAAAAGCAAAACGACTAGGAATCGACGGGTATATTGTTAAGGCGACAACAATCCCATCAGAAGTAGTTACTGAAGTACTTCGTATGCTTGCGAATAAGCATCATGGTATGGAGGTCTAAACATAATAGATTTTTACATCATACATGGACACAAAAAATAACGAATACAAAATACAAATAGAAGAACTGCTCGAGACAGTATTTAGGGAAGGTGCCTCTGACCTACATCTTTCAGAAGGACGTCATCCAACAATTCGAACATCGGGCATGCTTCTTCCTCTAGTTAAAAAAGGCTCTCTTGCGCATAAAGATATTGAAGGTATGCTCTTGGCGCTCGTAGGTGAGCAAGGTCTTCGTAAATTCCTACAAGATAAAGAACTTGATTTTTCATACCAGTACAAGGACCTAGCTCGTTTTAGAGGAAATGCATTTATTCAGCAAGGGTATTTTGGTGTTGCACTTCGCCTTATTCCAAAACAAATTAAAAATATCACAGAGCTTGGTTTGCCAGCAGGGCTCGAAAATTTTGCACGTAAGAAGCAAGGTTTCTTTTTGGTGGTGGGTCCGGTAGGGCAAGGTAAGACGACTACTCTTGCTTCTATGATTGAACTCATCAATCAAGAGCGGTCAGAACATATCGTAACGATTGAAGATCCTATCGAATATGTATATGAACAAAAGAAATCAATTATCGATCAGCGTGAGGTAGGAATCGATACAAACAATTTCGAATCAGCACTTACAGAAGCATTGCGACAAGATGTAAATGTAATTTTGGTAGGAGAGATGCGAAACCATGAGACCATGGCAGCTGCGATTACTGCTGCAGAAACAGGTCACTTAGTATTTTCAACATTGCACACGAATAGTGCCGCACAAACTATTGATCGTATCATCGACACATTTCCAGCAAATCAACAAGATCAGATTCGAGTACAGCTCGCTTCTGCTTTGTCTGGGGTATTTTCACAAAGACTTATACCACGTATTTCAGGAGGTATGGTTCCAGCCTATGAGTTACTTGTTGCAAATGCTGCGGTATCAAACTTGATTCGTGAAAAACGAACACATGAAATCAATACAATTATTGAAACCGGTATTGCAGACGGTATGATTGATATGAATCGTTGTCTAGCTGACTTGGTTCGAAGAGGAGAGATTAGTATTGAAGATGCGTATCAAAGATCACTCAATCCAAAAGTTCTTGAGCGATTATTATAGTGTTATAATCAGAAGTATATGTTATTCAATTATAAAGTCATTAATTCAGCTGGAGTACAAGAAGATGGATCAATCGATGCACAGTCTATTGATATTGCAGTAAGTTCACTTCAGAGAAGAGGTATGGTTGTGGTTTCAATTCATCCTGCAGATGAAGCAAAAGGGATGCTTAGTAAGGACCTTGGTGGATTGTTTCAGGGTATCAAACAAAAAGATATCGTAATCCTCTCTCGACAGATGTCGACATTGTTTACGTCTCAGGTATCTGCACTTCGTATTTTTAAATTGCTTGCATCGGAAACAGAAAACAGAAATCTTAGAAA
>JBJOQZ010000017.1:0-3121 GCA_046049705.1 Candidatus Parcubacteria bacterium
TTATTTTGAAGATCGATTGATCAAAGCAGTGATTCGAGCTTTCTTTCGAGATGCTGCATTTTTCTTGATAAGACCAGACTTAGCTGCTTTATCAAGAGCTTTGTATGCAAGAGAAAGAGCGGCTGCAGAAGCTTTTGCTCCACCTGTTGTTACAAGCTTTTTAACATTTTTAACTGCAACATCAACACTCTTTTTACGTCGGAGATTAACTACTCGTTTTCGATCAGAGCCTCGAAGTGCCTTTTTAGCTGATTTTGTAATTGGCATATGTGAAATGAGATTACCATACCTATAGACAATTGACAACTATTTGGATGTGACGTCTCAGTGCATTTGAAATAAGTTCAATGCTATAATCACCCCATATGATTGCACACCTATCTGGAACAATTCTTCATAAAGACCTTAAGTATGTGATTGTACAGACCAATGGAGTTGGGTACAAAGTCTCTACTACAGAGGCAGATATGGAGCTTCTGCGTATCAATGAACATGCCAGCCTTTGGATACATACTGCTGTTCGAGATGACGCCATCGATCTCTATGGTTTTATCTTAAAAGACAGCAAGGAAATGTTTGACTCCCTACTCACTGTCTCAGGGATTGGGCCTAAAACAGCCCTTGGTGTTTTGAGTGCTGCTGGCCATGAGCGTATTCGTGATGCGGTTAGCACAGAAGAGGTTTCCTACCTCACCGCAGTGTCAGGAGTCGGAAAAAAGATGGCGGAAAAGATTGTCTTGGAACTGAAAGGAAAAATTGCTGCCCTTAGTCCACAAGATGGCACAGGTCTCACCGGTCATGGCTACAAAGGTGTCTCTTCTGTTACTCAAAGTGATATTGATACTATTGAGGCACTCAAGTCACTTGGATACAATCATCGAGAAGCAAAAGAAGCAGTCGAAAAACTCGATACCGAAACTCGGCAGAAAGATACTGGAGAGAAAATCAAAGCCTTGCTCAAAGTACTTGGATAATACCACCGTAAAGAAGCCCATACAAAAGACGATACTAAGAATTGATTCGCAATTATATTCATTTAATACTTTTTAATACCATGCCTGAACTACCAGAAGTACAAACAACAGTAGATGGAATATACAAGAAAACCAAGGGGTATACAGTGGTCGATGTTTGGACTGATTACAATAGCCCCTCTCATGTAGAAAAAAGTAATATTAAAAACCCAGCTTTTTTTAAAGAGTTTAAGAAAAAGATTTCAGGGGCAAAAATCATTGGTTGTTCTCGAAGGGCAAAAAATATCTTGATCCATCTCTCAAATCAGTACACGATTTTGATTCACATGAAGATGACTGGGCATATGATGTTTGGACAGTATTCATATTCTTCATTGAGGAAAAAAGATCCTTGGTCACCTACTACACCTGATCCTAAACATCCTCTCAATGACCCATTTAATCGACATATTCACCTCGTTTTTACATTAAGAAAAAACCCAGTATCGCCTTCAGAATCAAAACATCTTGTGCTTTCTGATATGCGGAAATTTGCAAAAGTAACTTTAATTGAAACCGAGCACCTTGAAGCATCACCTGATCTTAGTCACCTTGGACCTGAACCACTTGAAGAACAGTTTACGTATAACATATTTGTAAAACAACTTGAAAAGAGAGGTAAAGCACCAATCAAGCAAGCACTCTTGGATCAAAGCCTTATATCTGGTATCGGCAATATTTATTCTGATGAAATTCTTTGGGCTGCTGGTGTACACCCTCAAAGTCAATTTTTAAATATTCCACAACCACAAAGAAAGAAAATGTTTTTGTATACAAAAGAGATATTGAAAAAAGGAATTGATTTTGGCGGCGACTCAATGTCAGATTATCGAAATATAGATGGCTTGCCAGGTGCATTTCAAGGACAACACAAAGCATATCGAAAAACAAAATCTAGCTGTGAAAAGAAAGGGTGCACAGGTGTAATTACTCGATTGGTGATCGGTGGGAGAAGCTCGCATTTTTGTTCGGAACACCAGGTACTATTTTGAGTCTAAGAACACTACAATAACCCCTTGATTGTATACAGAGCGATTCCTGTCGCCACAGAAACATTGAGAGATTCTTTATTACCATACATCGGAATCTCGATAAGGTGATTCATGTGTCTTATTTCTGATGCCGTCATACCAGAGACCTCTTCCCCTACAACAAGTACAATTGCAGATCCTGAACTGGTACCACAGGTATCGGTAGTTGATCTAATTATCTTTTTAAGAATTGTAATATCTTTTTTCTTTTCTAGTCTCAATGCATCTATGTGCTGTTCAAGTCCAATCAGTACCGCGTTTTCTTTACTCAATCTCTTTGCGAGCACACTAAAATTCTGAATATATTCATAAGAAATGTCTTTTTCAGCACCGAGCGCCGTCTTAGCTATTTCCCTCTGCGGTCCTGATATCCTTCCAAATTTATCAACAGGAGTCGGAGTATGTCCACATAAATAGATTTTATCTACCCCAACCGCGTCTGCTGTTCGAAACATAGACCCGACATTGTGTGCACTTCGAATATTTGGAAGCACTAGTATAAGTTGCGATTTTTGAGATTGTGCACGGATACCCTTTTTCATGTGGCCACTATACCTAAGCCCACCTATTTTGTATAGACTTTTTTGATATTTATTGATATATTGTTTTCCACGCGCTCGTAGCTCAGTCGGTAGAGCACCTGCCTTTTAAGCAGAGGGTCGTTGGTTCGATTCCAACCGGGCGCACAGTGAAATAAGCAACTAGAATGCTTGCATCTGCTAAACAGATTTTAAATGGCGCCCACTTCCAAGTGGGCGCCATTTTGATTTAGATCGAATCGCTGGTTTAGGTCCGCTGATGCGCAACATCACGTCTCTTCACGATGTCTTTCCGGTATGCCAGACGTTTGTCAGGTGACAGGGTGCAGGCATACTCAATGCACATGTTGAGAGACGGATGAAATTCATCCCGACGAATCCATAGCCTATGCCACCACACCCGTATAGAAACAGGTAAACGGACACAGAGCCAACGATCGATATCTTCGAATGTCTTTTTGTTCATAGTGTACCTCCACATAAAGTATATATCAGAAACATTAGAGATTGCAATTTTAACTTTTTCTTTACCTACCCA
>JBJOQZ010000018.1:0-4972 GCA_046049705.1 Candidatus Parcubacteria bacterium
CCCAAACACATGACAGTACTATTTACAGACCATGTCACATGCTGGACGATAAACACCCTAACCAGTCCGCCCCAGATAAATCCAAGCCAAGCACCGTACGCAGTGCCACTATAGACATATCCGAGGACAGTTGGTACCGTGAGACCAAGTAAGATCCATAGCCATGTCGTTTTGTGAACAAACATAACCACTGGATCTGATTTTAATCTCTTGATACAGCCATTTTCTTCTGGGGCAGGTTCTCTGAATATCCACAAGCAATGTGCGTGCAGGTATCCTTTGAGTAGATCTAAGGAACCCGTGCCAAACTTCCAAGGAGAATGAGGGTCACCCTCTTTGTCTGACTTTTGGTGATGCACCGTATGTCGCCCACACCAATCAAGGATTGTCCCTTGAATTGCCGTGCAGCCGAGTACGGCAAACGCAAAGGTTACCACTGGCTTTGCCTTAAACGAGTCATGGGTGAATAGTCGGTGGAAGCCGACTGTAATCCCTAGACCCGAAAAGACATACCCGAGTACTGCCAATGCGAGGTAGAACAAATCTACCCCACCTTGTTGCCATGCCAGGTGGACACCGTAGCAAAGCGCTATAGCTGGTGCAACGATGACAGCGAGAACCGTCAATTGCTCGAGGACACTAGGAGGAGGGTTGAGCTCCGAATCTGTATGTACTGGATTCATATGAGGATAGGAGGTTGAATGTAAGGATGAGTTTGAGGGTGAGGTTTTTTGGATTGAGTCAAGGCTAGGTGTTCAAAGTGAAAACCCTATACAAGACATGCAACCATACGCAATATATTTGTGAATGAGCTTTCCTTTTCGATGATAACACACCAGAAAAACTAATCTAGCACAATTTCCTGACCAAGCGCTGGTGCCACCGCATGTACCCCGAGATAGTCACGTAGTCTTTGGACCAAGAAAAGCGAAGACTTTGTCTCGCCCATAGCTACAAATACTTTTTTGACTGTATCAGATGTCTTCGAAACAAATTCAACGAGGTGATCCATGTCTTTATGTGAAGAATAACCATCGATAGTTTCAACTCTTGCTCGCACAGGAATACGTTCTCCATGAATTTCAACTTCTGGGGCTCCGTCTCGAATCAAACGACCAAGTGTACCTACTGCTTGGTATCCAGTAAATAAAATTGTATTTTTTGGATCTTTCAAAAAATGTGCTTCATGGTGCTGAATCCGACCGCCGCTCGACATACCCGAACCTGCCATAATAATCTTAGGTGAAGGCATATGTGCAATTGCCATAGAGTCTTCTGCGGATTGACTTACATGTAGACCTAGGAAATCAAAGATATCGTCATGTCGCATATCTTGTTTGGCTTGAGGATTAAAACTCTTAGACATCTCTTCATAGACAGCAGTGAGTTTGATTGCAAGTGGCGCATCGAGATAAATCGGATATGGAGCAATCTTTTTATCTCTTATCAATTCATTGATTTCATATAAAAGCTCCTGTGTCTTTTCAAGTGCAAAGACCGGCATGAGCAGTACCCCACCACGCTTATGATTTTCATTGATAATATCTTGGAGCTTTTGCAGTCGCAGCCCTCGGTCTTCATGATTTCTATCCCCATATACACTCTCCATGAGCACATAGTCTGCATCGGTAATATCTTCGGTATCATGTAAAAGTGGAGCGGGACTATTTCCTAAATCTCCTGTAAAAACAATCTTTCGTTTTAGACCTGTTTCAATATCCTTTGCAGTAAGCTCAAACATAGTAGAACCAAGTACATGCCCAGCATCTTTCAAGAATACAGAATATCCAGGATGTAATTCAAAGTCTGTATGGTATTCGATTGTATGCCATATCGAGAGGGTTTTAGTGACATCGGCTTCTGTATACAATGGCTCTGTCCCATGGCGTGTAGCTTCCATGGTAAGAAGTTTGAGCGCATCTTCATACATAATTGAAGTAATCTTTTTTGTCTCAGGAGTCGAATAAATCTTACCTGTAAAACCATCACGAATCAGCTTTGGGATACGTCCGATATGATCTGTATGTGCATGTGTTACCAATAAAATATCGATTGTACTTGGATCATATGGAAATGGTGCATGATTGAACTCTTCAGCTTCTTTTGTCCCCTGCTCTAATCCACAATCGACTAAAATATGAAAAGTTGGACTATGCTGCCCATTTGGCATAGAAGAATTGTCTTGCCTAGGACCTTTGAATAAAAAATTGGCACCTGTCGCTGCCCCAGTACCTCCACAAAACCTAAGTGTAAATTGATGTGTATCAGTCATGTCGCTTTATTATATATGATTATTTTGAAATATATTACTTCGAAAGATATTGCCAAAAGAAAATGCCAAGAACTCCACCGATTGTATCATTGAAAATATCTGCAATAGTATCAAGAAAATATATCCCCCTTAAACCAGATAACCCATACGCTGTTTCGAGAAACTCCCATAGAATACCTATAACTAAAGCCCCTAAAATGCCCCAAAACCAAGCTTTATTTGCCTTAAGCCTAATACCACGATTGAAGTATAAAATAGCTGCTGCAAGCCAAATAAAGCCCAAGGAAGCCACAAAACCGCCTGCCATATGCACTGGTATATCTAGCCAGCGAAATATCCAATATAAAGAGGTATCATTTGCAATCCAGTGGAAAGCTACGACGGCTGAAGCAAGTGCCATGCCAACATACATAATCTTTCTCAGAATATTTCTATAGCTTTTGTCTCTTTGTATGTTTTCTGTATGCATTGACATGAGTATATATCAGTCAACATGAAATTTCTATCAAAAAGAAAATACCCGGTCGGCGAACCGAACGGATATTCTCTAAGGGCACCGGATATATCCATACCTAGTAAAATCTAGGTGGGTGCTCTGTGCTACTGACCAAGGCCAGTAGCAACTCAAGCTCCCTGATGAAAAAATAAGCTAGATGGATATATAAGGTGCCTACGATGATTATAGCACCAGAATCTTTTTTGCAATCTTTACAGATTATCTAAAATTGTCTGTAGTCAGGGCTCTATCACTCACTTTTTTGCCTGTGGAAAAATCCAGGGCTATATTTCCCTACAAAATTCCCATATCTTCTTGATACAATATTTGCTCCTGGACAATACGATAATTAAATAATTCTTCAGGCATGAACCAATGTAATATTTCATCCTGAGCTTCTTTGGTAGTACCAGAGGCATGCACTAGATTTCGAACTGAACGATTCGATATTTCTGACATCTCATATGAATCAATCATAAAATCTCCTCGAATTGTACCAACATCACTTGTGCGCGGTTCAGTGCCGCCTGTAATTTTACGGACAATAGAAACTGCATGTGCACCCTCCCATACCATAGCGATAATTGGTCCTGCAGTCAGATAATTTGCAAGAGTAGCCAATACAGATTCACCGATTTTAACCGGATCAGTCTCAGAAAGAGTACCACCCTTTTCTGCCTCGGCCTTCATACGCTTTTCTCCTACTAGTCTTTTCCAGTCTGGATCAAGAGTATAATGTTTTTCCACCATTTCTCTTGTAGGTATCATCATCTTTAATCCAATTAATTTGAGACCAAGTCGCTCGTATCGAGTGATAATCTCTCCGATCAGAGATCGCTGGATTCCGTCTGGCTTGATAATGACAAGCGTCCGCTCATGCTTTGGATGATGTGAATGAAATGTAGACATATTTGTATTGTAACAAATATTTATACAGTCGGTTTCTTGACGAAATCCTCAATATTTATCTTCTTTTCAGGTTCTTTCTGATAGCGCTTTAAGATATCTGCTTCGATTTGAATCCTATCATTTCCATACTTAAGATAAGAGAGTTCCTTCAAACCTTCGACGATACGCTCATTTCCTCCTTGCGGCCACGTGAATTCGATATTAAATGGTTTAATAGGCTTACCCTGGGCGAGCATTTTTACATAACAATTCATATTGTCGATATTGATCAAATCCTTTGCTTCAAATGTAGGTGCAAATTGTTTCTCTAAAGACTCAGCGTCTTCGGCCCCTACCCTAAACACTGCCATACCGCCGACATTTCCAAATACAGCATCTTTGATCTTATCATCGAGCTGGGCGATAAATTGATGTGCCATAGTAAGTGACAACTTATACTTTCGAGCTTCAGACAAAATAGTCGCAATCGATGGTGTCGTAATATTTTGAAACTCATCGATATAGAGATAAAAAGGTGCCATATCTTTACCAAATGAATCTACTCGCGAAAGTGCGGCCATAAGAATTTTTCCGACCAAGATAAGTCCAATCAGAGATGAGTTGATATCACCAAGTCGCCCTTTAGCAAGGTTAACAAGTAAGATCTTTTTAGAATCCATGATATCGCGGAAGTTGAAACTAGAATTTTGCTGCGCGATTATTGGGCGCATAATATCATTTGCTAAGAAGACATCGAATTTACTAGTGATATATGGCACCATATTTTGGAGTGCACCTTCTCCACCTGCCTTTTCCGCAATTTCTTTCCAAAATTGTACGACAACAGGATTTTTACATCGAGACAATTTGAGTTCTCTGAACTTTTTATCTGCCATGACTCGAGATACATCAAGAAGCGTCGAACCAGACTCTGGATCTTCGATCACAAGCATAGTGGCATTTCGGAAATACTGTTCAAACATAGGGCCCATAGATTCAGGCACAGCACCATATAATTTTTGAAAAATACTGAATAATTCATTGACCACAAAAGTCTTTTGCTCAGGATACGCTCGATTGTACTCGAGCATATTGAGTGCCATAGGACGATCAATATAACTTGGGTCAAAGTAGATGACATCGTCAAATCGCTCTTTCGGAATATGTGAAAGAATATCTTGAACATCTGACCCATGAGGGTCAATAAAACATACCCCGTCGCCATTTTTGATATCCTGAATAATCATCCGACGAAGCAAAGTTGATTTACCTGTCCCAGTTTGTCCGATTGCATAAAAGTGGCGCAATCTGTCTTC